>NZ_JAVJRX010000098.1:0-79114 GCF_040219735.1 Coleofasciculus sp. G1-WW12-02
TGCTTCTGGTTCTTGGGCAATGAGTTGAACTTTTTGGGTTCGGTCTTTAACCGAAGCACGGATGAAAAAGAACAAGCCCACCGCTAACAACAGAGTTAGCAGGAATGTAGACGACAGAATGGGTGTACTCACTGATATTAATCTAAGCCAGGTATCCTTTGCTTACGACCTATACCTTTGTAAATGAGAATTGAAAGAATTTGTTCTCATTAGTGAATTATACCTTATGCCGAACTTGTTGTCAGAAAAAATCAAAACAAGTTTCGAGAGACTGGCAATTCATCTCACGCCTCCCTAGCGGGTAGGACGTGAGGCTTCTTGCCGAATTCAGATAACTCGTCTAGCCAAAGAACCAGACATGACAGCAGAAGCTGACCACCAGTTCACCTAATCAACCCGTGTTTGCACCGAATGGAGTCAGAGAAAGGTGGTAACTGATGGTGCAAGTCTGCCGCAATGTGCTATATTGCTTCTTTCTCCTGAGTAATATAGCCACGCCAAAACCCTGCTAGTTCGCGGGCTTTATCCCGCCAATCGCTAGAGATCTGATACATACGACGCGGGCGTCCTCGTCCTTCCACTTTTTTCCAATACCCAGTGATTGCCCCAGCTTCCTCCAGAAACTTGAGGGCGCTGTAAAGAACTGTATCAGACAGTCGATAGGTTGGGTATTCGTGTTCGAGTTGTTGGATCAAGTGGGTGCCATAGGATTCCCCTTCTATGAGGACAGACAACACATAACATACAGCTAATTCCTTGTTGAGATAGTTGGGAGGAGGGTCTTGAAAAAACTGATAGATATCCTCAAATTTCATCTGCATAGTCCGCTGAATATCCCAGTAAGTCAAATTGGCATGGGACAGTTTTCCTAAAACTAACCATGGTTTCAACACCCTGAAAATTTTCGGTGCAATGTATCGATGAATAACGAGCAATCTTAGCTTGCTCATTCCTCTGGTACTTTATAACCTCAAACTATTGAGGTCGTCTAATGCACTCGTTAGTTTGGTGACGGCAGATGCAACAACACTGAATAATCTCCATCAATTTTAGCCAAGTAATGGAGTGATTCTCCAAAAACATCTAGGCTTTCTAGTCCAGTTCAAGGGAAAATCGTCCCCTCAGTGTGAACCCGATTGCGCGATCGCATTGCCAGCATTAATAATTTCTACTAGCTTATGGAGCAATAGTCCGCAATATTTTGTTTTCAATTCCTTAACGTTTTCCCAAAAGGGGTTTCAGACCGTCCTTATTTCACTGATAAGAGATGCTACCCTATTCCGGAGGGGTCTGGGAAACGTTAGTTAAACACCCAGTTCTGGATTCGTATGCCAAACTTCTTTAATAATCTTACCCGTTTGATCGAAGTCAGCCTGGTAAGACATTGACCAAACCACCATCAGTCCTTGAGCGGACTTGGCAGTGATCTGAATTTGGGCTTTAACGGTGCGATCGCACCGATGCAGCTCCAGTACCTGAAAGTCTTTAATATCATACTGGCGGAAAAAGTCCTGCCAAGCTGAGTAGATGGATTGTCCCTGATACGTCTGATTTACATCAGGCACACTGTAGGAGCGCTTGAGGACAGCATGATCACTGTAGCCATAGATTAACAGATCGGGATTAGCCGTTGCGATCGCCTGCCAGTGTTCTTGAGCAGCAGATAGGGGATTAGCACTGACCTGAGTTTTATAGAAAGACAAGCTACAGACTAAAGCGATGGCACAAATGGCGTAGGATAAATGTTGTTTCCCAGTTGGTTCCATACGCTTCCTCCATGAGCTGACGTGATAATTACGTTCCCACCGTAGGGTTAAGGCAGGGCACACATACCTGCTCTCTCACAGACGCCTAACCTCCATTAAAAGTTCACGGAGGAATAACCGGGAAGTTAGGAAATATAAGTACATGAATTATGAAATTTTATCCGGAGTGGCAAACAGTCGTGGTAGTCAGCCTTTGGCTCAACAAATCACAGCTTCTTCGTTCTCCTGGTTAAATATGAAATAGGTGTCACTCACGGATTTGAGTCCCCATGCGAGAATTGCCCGATACTTCCTCACTCCCCACTCCCCTCCAGCGCATCGCCTTGGTGCTGCGTACCTTTGGCAGGATTGCCTTATGGGTACAATTAACCCTTGGTGTTGTTTCACTGGGGATTTTACTCACAGGAATCGCGGGTCGCACCATCGGACCGACAGAAGAAAAACAGGGTGTTGGGTTTGGCATATTTTTAGCAATATGTGGGTTAGTCACCTTGGGCGTAGGTGTCTACATTGCATGGCGCTATACTCGCATTTCCAAGCAACTGTTGACTGGTAATGTGGAAACACGACCCAGCAAAGCCGATACCCTCAAAACCATCAGGCTAGGATTAATTGTCAATATGGCGGGAATGTTATTGACGATTCTGGGCGCCCAAGCCATTATCGGCAGCATTGTGATCCGCTCGATTTCTCAACCTTCTGGCTTAACGGTTTATGATGCTAATCGATTCATTCGACCCTTAGACTTATTTCTGGTACAGGCGAATATCAACACCATTACTGCCCATTTCGCGGGAATCGCCATTGCCATTTGGCTGTTCAATCGCATTAATCGGTAATTTGTCATTTGTCATTTGTCACTTGTTAATTAGGAAGTCTCTTCCCCAGCTCCAAGAGGCGCCATGGCAGGTCTGGAAGATTGCTCCCCCAGCTCCCTCTGCTCCCCCAGCTCCCCCTGCTCCCCCAGCTCCCCCTACTCCCCCTGTTCCCCGCTTTCCGGAAATCATACCCTGTACTTTGGAACATAACTGTGCCAGATTGGTATTCTGGAAAATGGTAATTTCACCCAGATGCCCAAGGCAATTTTGCCCAGTATCCGTAAAAATCTGTGCTTGACCTAAAGCAAATCCGAGAAAATCCACAAAGCGTCCAAGAACGCCTAGAGCAACGCGGGGCGGGTCAGTATGACCTTCAGCCCATTTTGGACTTGAATCAGCGTCAAAGGGAGCTAGAGACCTCCCGTAGCCGCCTGCAAGCCCGCAGCAATGAGATTGGTAAACTCATCGGTCAAAAAATTAAAGCAGGGAGTCCCCCTGACGCGCCGGAAATCCAACAATTGCGAGAGGAAGGCAACCAGGTTAAAACCCAAATTAGTGAACTAGAACCTCAAGAAAAAGAACTCAAAGCAGAAATTGAGGCGCTATTACTCTCCCTACCCAATCTACCCAGTCCTTCAACTCCCATGGGTCGGAGTGAAGCGGAAAATGTCGAGGTGCGTCGTTGGGGTGACGAGTATATTCCCCAGAATGACAAGATTGTACCCCATTGGGAAATTGGCGAAACCCTGGGTATTCTCAATTTTGAGCGGGCGGTGAAAGTTGCCCAAAGCCGTTTTGTCAGTCTCATCGGCGCAGGTGCTGCCTTAGAGCGGGCGTTGATTAGTTTTATGCTAGATCGGCAAATTGCAGCCGGCTATGTGGAAGTTATACCACCGATGCTGATTAACAGCCGCTCATTAACGGCGACGGGTCAACTGCCAAAATTTGCCGAAGAAAGCTTCAAGTGCGACAGTGATGATCTGTGGCTTTTGCCTACGGCGGAAGTTCCCTTAACTAATCTTTACCGTGACGAAATCCTAGACGCCTCCCAACTCCCTATTTATCACTGTGCCTACACTCCCTGCTTTCGCCGAGAAGCCGGTAGCTATGGGCGAGATACCAAAGGATTGATTCGACTGCACCAGTTCAATAAAGTTGAGCTGGTCAAAATTGTTCATCCGAATACCTCGGAAGCCGAACATGAAAAGCTGGTTAAGGATGCAGCGGCAATTTTAGAGGCATTAAAACTCCCTTACCGGGTTATTGAACTCTGTACTGGGGATTTGGGATTCTCTGCCACAAAATGCTATGACCTGGAAGTGTGGTTACCTTCCTCGGGAAAATACAGGGAAATTTCGAGTTGTTCCAATTGCAGTGATTTCCAAGCGCGACGCGGTAGTCTACGCTTTAAGGAAGCGGGCAAAAAAGGGACTCAGTTTGTGCATACCTTAAATGGCTCAGGATTAGCCATTGGACGCACCCTATCGGCAATTTTAGAGAATTATCAGCAACCGAACGGTACAGTTAAAATACCAGAGGTTCTACACCCCTATATGGGACGTGAGGTGTTATGATCATTAACCCATCTTGGGCTTAAAGTCTAAAAACCCACAGCTTCTAAGAATCTATCGAGAGTATGGTTTGTGGACACTCAACAAGTATTGAAAGCCACAACGTACAATAGAAAGGACGCAAGCAATCGTTACATTACTTCTTATGTCAATTTTGGCGGCGATCGCAGTCTTAGCGGTTTTGATTGTGGTGCATGAGCTGGGTCACTTTATGGCAGCTCGTTTGCAGGGAATTTATGCCAATCGCTTTTCCCTGGGTTTTGGTCCAGTTCTGTGGAAATACCAAGGACCCGATACGGAATATGCGATACGTGCTTTCCCCCTAGGGGGATTTGTCGGTTTCCCCGATGATGACCCCGATAGCGAGATTCCCCCAGATGACCCAAATTTACTTCGCAATCGACCTGTTTTAGACCGAGCGATTGTAATTAGTGCTGGGGTAATTGCCAACCTGATCTTTGCTTACTTTCTACTGGTTGTGCAGATAGGAACGGTGGGGATTACTGACTTCAATTACCAACCCGGAGTAAGGGTTCCAGAAATTGCCGCAGAAAGTAGCTTAGTGGCAAAACAAGCGGGGATTAAACCAGGGGATGTTATTTTGGCGGTTGAGGATCAACCCTTGGGAGCCAGTCGGGATGCGATCATTACCCTGATGAGCGAAATTCAAAACTCCCCCAACCAACCCCTAGAACTTTTGATTAAACGGGGTCAAAAAACCCTTTCCCTGGACGTGACGCCAGAACGGGGCGATGATGGCAAAGGTAAAATTGGCGTGCAACTGGCACCTAATGGTGAGATAGTTCGCAAGTACGCTGACGGATTCTTAGAGATGTTTACGATTGCGGCTGACGAATACCAGCGCTTGAGTACTGAAATCGCCAAAGGTTTTGGTCAACTGATTAGCAACTTTAGTGAAACGGCTGAACAAGTATCCGGTCCAGTGGCGATTGTGGCAATTGGCGCGAATATTGCCCGTTCTGATGCAGGGAATCTGTTTCAGTTTGCCGCGTTGATTAGCATCAATTTGGCGATTATTAATATCTTGCCTTTACCCGCGCTGGATGGGGGTCAACTAGCATTTTTAGCGATTGAGGGAATTCGCGGTAAACCCATCCCCACAGAAGTTCAGCAAAATATTATGCAAACTGGGTTGGTTTTGCTTTTGGGGTTAGGCATTTTCTTGATTGTGCGGGATACGGCAAATTTAGTTCCCTCGAGTTGGGTGCAAAACTTGTTTCAGTGAAGATCGTCTTATGTCTTATGTATGGAGGGGCGGGTTTCACTATTATCGTTCCTTTTATCACCCAGATGCGACTAAACCCGCCCTGACTGTGTGAGAGAGTATTGAGGATGATCTAGTGGGAACATGAGCATCACCCGTAAATGGTCTGCTAAACAGCAACGCGCATTGGAGATTTTGATTCGCCTGAAGCGACTTTATCCAGATGCTCACTGTACGCTAAAGTATGACACCCCTGTACAGTTATTGGTGGCGACGATTCTGTCGGCACAATGTACAGATGAACGAGTGAATCAGGTGACACCGGAATTGTTTCGCCAATTTCCTAATGCTGTTGCGATCGCGCAGGCGGATATTGAGGTGCTCGAAGCCTTGGTGCGTCCGACTGGATTCTATCGCAATAAGGCGAAAAATATTCAAGGGGCTTGTCGGATGATTGTCACCGAGTTTGGCGGTCAGATTCCTCGACGTATCCAACTGCTGATTAAATTACCTGGTGTGGCTCGCAAAACTGCCAATGTTGTGCTAGCTAATGCCTTTGATATCCACGAGGGGGTGACGGTGGATACTCATGTCAAGCGCTTGACTCAGCGTCTGGGTTTGACGGAACATAGTGACCCGATTCGTATCGAACGCGATTTAATGCGACTCTTGCCTTTGGAAGACTGGGAAAATTGGTCAATCCGCCTAATTTACCATGGTCGGGCAATTTGTCAGGCGAAGAAGCCGAAGTGCGACGCTTGCGTATTGGCGGATTTATGTCCCAGCGCTAGGGTTGAGGGATGAAAGGTGGGGGAGCAGGGGGAGCAGGGGGAGCAGGGGGAGCAGGGGAAGCAGGGGAAGCAGGGGGAGCAGGGGGAGCAGGAGGAGCCGGGGTTGTAGAGGGAGCCGGGGGAGCCGGGGGAGCCGGGGTTGTAGAGACGTTCCGGTGGAACGTCTGGGAGCCGGGGAAGAGATTTTCTAATCAACAAAGGACGAATGACGAATGACCTCTGGATAGTTGTGAAGAAAGAATCCCCACGCCTTTAGACTGGGGAGGTCAAAAAATTCGATAAGATAGGAAACAGTGTCTTTATTTAGGGAAACGCCAAAGACTCATGGCTAAAAAATCAATGATTGAGCGCGAGAAAAAGCGCAAGAAGATGGTTGAGAAGTATGCGGCTAAGCGAACAGCGCTGAAAGAAGAGTTCGAGAATGCTTCCTCTCCGGCTGAGAAACTAGAGATTCACCGGAAAATCCAACAGTTACCCCGCAGTAGTGCGCCGAATCGGGTACGGAATCGCTGTTGGGTAACAGGGCGTCCCCGGGGCTACTATCGGGATTTTGGTCTATCTCGCCATGTACTGCGGGAATGGGCGCACAAAGGATTACTACCAGGGGTGGTTAAGTCGAGTTGGTAGATTTGGGTCATTGGTCAATCGTTCTTACCGAAAGACTTGGGACAAATGACCAATGACGCAGGACTAATTTCCACAGCAACGGTCAATACCCAGACTGTCTAGGAGCAAATCACTAACCGCGTTGGCGATCGCAAATTCACTATAAAAGCTTTCTCGGAAGTCGAAGGCTTGCATTTCGGTCACAATGGCAATCACCAAAGCACCAACATCGTTTTCGCCTTCTAATCGTTGGCGGACAAAGATTTGGGAGGCGCGATCGGCAATGTCCTGATTCGCTGGTTCTGGCAAAAATTCATGATCCAGCCAGTGAACCAAAGCGTCTCGCAACCATTTTCCTTCCTGCTGGGCATTTTCAGCAGGGGGAAGGGTAACGGGGGGAATAGGTTCAGCCATAAAAAGTAAAAAGCCAAAATGTTTATTTTCGGGATGGGAAAACTACCATTCTTGGAAAGGCATTTTTTAGCCAGAGTTGTGTTCGTCTGTAGTATTTTCTCTCCCTTATCTATACTTGCTTGTCTCCCTAATACAGTACGGTGAATCACAACTTGCTATTAAGCAAACATACATTGTTTAATTTGTCAACCTCAGAAGAGATGATGTGAGGGGCATCATTGAGAAATATTATTTTATTTTTAAGCATAGCGAAATTATGTCCGATCAGGGAAATTTTAAACTGAAATTTAGCGGTTCAAGAACAGGGACTCTAAATCGAGTTCGATCACTATGGAGTTAAATATTCCGACAATAATCCAAGGATATGCTCAAGGCTATTTTTTGATGGCGGATGAAACCCGATCATTAGGGTGGTACTCCAGTCGCCAGCGAGCAATCATTCCCTTAGACGAGCGGTTTCGCTATCCCAAATCGCTACAGCGGGTTTTAAATCAGAAGCGGTTTAGCACGGCAATTAACCGAGACTTTAAAGGCGTTGTTGCCGGTTGTGCCAATCGGGAAAGTACCTGGATTTCTGCGGAACTCCAGGAAATTTATTGGTTACTTTATCAGGAAGGTTGGGCGTATAGCTTTGAAACCTGGCAAGGAAATGAGCTAGCGGGTGGGGTTTTAGGGATTGTAATTGGCGGCGCGTTTATTGGCGAATCCATGTTTTACCGGATTCCGGAAGGCTCAAAGGTGGCGTTAGTTAAGTTAGTCGAGCGGTTGCGATCGCGCGGCTTTTTGTTGTTTGATGTTCAAATGATGAATCCTCACTTATCTCGCTTTGGCGCTTGTACGATAGAGGAGCAGGAATATCAGGTGCTACTGCGACAGGCGTTGCGACGGCGATGTTATTTTGATCGGATTCCGGTGTGAATTTTCAGGGTATCGAGAATCGGAAACAGGGAACCGGAATCGGTTATTTAATCAAGGAAAACAGCTAGAGGCGTTAATCGAAGGATTACGGGCGGGGATACCACTCAAGCCGGTGAATGAAGCTAAAGCGGATACATGGATAAAGGTTTTAACGGTACTGACTGGATAAGAGTTTTAGTCCATTTTAATGGACTTAAGCTGGATGCTGCTGACTTAAGGTTGGTGGGCAATGCCCACCCTACTCAAGTCAGAATCGAGCTGACTGGATAAAAGTTTTAGTCCATTTTAATGGACTTAAGCTTTCAGCCAAGAACTTGAGTTCTTGGCGGATGCTGCGGCTTGCTGACAATTGATTTAACGTTCAGCTAACTCCAAAACCATCTAAGTTGTCGCTGCTGCACGCGCTGCGGCTGCTTCATCGGGATGAATTCCCAAACGAGTCAGATTAATCCGACCTTTATTGTCAATTTCTCGCACTTTGACAATCACTTCATCGCCAACAGCAACCTC
The DNA here is from genome assembly GCF_040219735.1 of Coleofasciculus sp. G1-WW12-02. Lineage (NCBI taxonomy): Bacteria > Bacillati > Cyanobacteriota > Cyanophyceae > Coleofasciculales > Coleofasciculaceae > Coleofasciculus > Coleofasciculus sp. G1-WW12-02. The sequence goes on from NZ_JAVJRX010000098.1 coordinate 8,620, forward strand.
ATCTTCCACCTTACCCACACGATAATCTGCCAGTTGGGAAATGTGAATCATTCCCTCTTTCCCTGGTAACACTTCCACAAACGCACCAATGGGAATAATCCGAGTCACGCGACCGGCATAAACATCCCCTTCTTCTAAGCGACGAGTCATCCCTTGAATCAGGGTAATGGCTTTCTTTGCCTTTTCTCCTTCAACAGCAGAAACCGTAATCGTGCCATCATCATCAATATCGATTTTGGCACCAGTTTGTTCCGTAATTCCTTTAATCGTCTTACCGCCAGGACCAATTACCAACCCAATCAAGTCAGGATCAATCTTCATCGTCAGCAAGCGTGGGGCAAAAGTAGAAAGATCGGGGCGGGGTTTGTCAATCACCGCTAGCATCTTTTCTAAAATGTGCAGTCGCGCCGGTTTAGCTTGTTCAATCGCTTTGGCAATGGTTTCCATGGGCAGACCGGTGATTTTCATGTCCATTTGTAAGGCAGTAATCCCAGTATCTGTTCCCGCGACTTTAAAGTCCATATCGCCCAAAAAGTCTTCAATCCCTTGAATATCTGTGAGAATCCGGACTTCCGTGCCTTCTTTAATCAATCCCATCGCCGCACCACTGACGGGTTTGGTAATCGGAACCCCTGCATCCATTAAAGCTAGAGTCGATCCACAAACCGAACCCATCGAGGTTGAACCATTGGACGAGAGCACCTCCGATACCACCCGAATCACATAAGGAAACTCATTTTGCGGCGGTAATATGGGAATAATCGCCCGTTCCGCTAACGCCCCATGACCGATTTCCCGGCGTCCCGGCGATCGCATGGGTTTGGTTTCCCCCACGGAAAAGGGCGGGAAGTTATAGTGGTGCAGGTAACGCTTCTCTTCTTCTGGATTGAGATCATCCAACATTTGAGCATCCCCAGGCGTTCCCAAGGTCACCGTAGACAGCACTTGAGTCAAGCCTCGGTTAAATAAACCACTCCCATGGACACGGGCGGGTAATAAACCCACCTTACAAGACACCGGACGTACCTCATCCAGTTTACGCCCATCAACACGCACACCGTCTTCGACAATTTGCGATCGCATCAGCTTCTTGGTCAAGCCTTTGAACACACTGCTGAGCAATTGAGAATCAGCGGCGGCGACGCGCAAGGGGTCATCTTCTGGACGTTGTGCGATCGCACTCAGAATTTCCTTTTCCTTAATCTCGTCCAAGGCTTCGTCGCGACCGTGCTTATCTAAGTCAAACTGAGACAATACCTGCTTAATCTGTTTCGTGGCGCGATCGCGGATAAACTCTTCCAGTTCCGATGAGGTTTCTGGCGCTTGTACTTGGGTCATCTCAATCCCCAACTCTTTGAGCAGGTTTTGCTGAGCTGCAATTAAATCCTGCACCGCTTCGTAGCCAAATTCAATCGCCTCAATAATATCCCGTTCTGGCAGTTGATTCGCCCCGGCTTCCACCATAATCACGCCTTGGGGAGAACCCGCGACCACCAAATCTAGATCACCGTTGTCGATTTCGCGGTAAGTTGGATTAATAATGAAATCATCTCCAACTAGCCCCACCCGTACTGCTGCCATGGGACCATAGAATGGAATTTTCGCTTGCAGTACCGCTACTGATGCCCCAGTTACCGCCAACACATCCGGTGGCACTTGTTCATCCATGGACAAGGTTGTTGCTACGATCTGAATATCATCGCGCAGCCAACTGGGAAACAAGGGGCGCAACGGGCGGTCAATCAGACGGCTGGTAAGTGTTACTTTTTCCGGAGGACGCCCTTCTCGCCGCAGAAAGCCACCTGGAATTCGACCGGCTGCATACAGTCTTTCCTCGTAGTCCACTAATAAGGGGAGAAAATCGATGCCTTCTCGACCCGCTGAGCGAGTCGCCGTGACTAAAACCGCTGTATCTCCTGATTCAATTAGTACAGTTCCCCCAGCTTGGGGTGCTAGTAGACCGACTCTTAGCCGAATATCCCGTCCATCAAAGGATATTGATTTGTCTAACTCTACCATTTGGTTCGTTACCCTTCTCTGTTTATCATGTTTTTTTCTCTGTCGCAATCCTAGCATTTATGGAATAATGCTGCTTTGATAAGGGTTTTGAGTTTTGAATTTTGAGTTTTGAATGTCCCAGATGTGCCATAGCCCGTCTGAGTTTTGAGTTCAGTAGGGGAGGGTTTCACTATTATCGTTTTTTCCCTCACAAGAGATTCGACTAAACCCGCCCTGACTGAGTGCGAGAGTGGTGAGTGCGAGAATTGCTGCCTCACACCCATCCTTTAAAATTGGACAAGTAGCAATTGATAGTATTGGATTCTATTTTCATTTTTCTATAAACATGGCAATTTTACATGGTAGTTGGATTACTCGCGAATCTAATAATTATTTATTTATTTGGGGAGAACGGTGGCGTCCTTTAGCCTCCGTGGACTCTGCTGCCAAGAATCAGATTATGCCCCATCCCTTTGGGATGACACAGGCGGAGTTAAGGGAATTTTTACGCGATCGCAGCCTAACCATTCCTGAACCAGAAACGGGAAAAAGCCAAGCCGACGCTGAGAGTGCGATCGCTTCTTGGCAAACCCACCTGCTAGTTTTACCCACTCACCCCACAGCTTCTAAGACATCAGCCTACCCGCTTCTTTCTGCCCAACTCCCCCCTACAGACGAGACAGACTCCTCATCCCTAGAACTGCAAAAATGGTCTGTCAGTGGATACCGTCTCACCCCCTCAGCCGCCCTACCCTTTCTTCAATCTCTACCCTTAGGAGGATTCAACGTCTCCGATAATTACGTCGGATCAGACTTACGGTTTTGGACTCATGTCTATCGCTGGAGTTTAGACTTACTAACTCGGTGTAAATTTGTACCAGGACTCTATCGTCAGCCCAACGACGAAGCCATCGCTTACTGGCAACCCCTCCTCGACAGTGCTACCGATCAAACTCGCTTAGCCGAGTTTACCCAATCCATGCCCTTAGCTTGTCAAGCGTATGAGGATAATGTAGAGACGTTGCATGCAACGTCTCTACATCCCCAATCCCTAATTCTGAACTTTTTACGAGATGCCATTAATACTCAGGTGAAAAATTGGGTAGAGTCGCTATCACCCCCAACCGCTACCTCACCCCTACCCGAATGGCTGCAAGCCCTCTGTAGCGACAAGGATAGCCTAGAAGTCGAACCGATGGCGATCGCACGTTTGGATACTGCATTGTCCACTTGGACAACATCTATCCAACAGCACCTGGTTACCCCCACCACCCAAGATTTAACCCAAAATCTCTTTCGCACATGCTTAGTATTACAACCCCCTGAACCCGATGAAACAAACTGGCGGCTTGACTATTGCTTGCAAGCCATGGATGATGCTGACTTATTAGTCGATGCCAAAACAATTTGGCGGCATCCTGTCGAACAATTAGACTATCACGGGCGAACCATTGAACAGCCCCAGGAAACCTTACTTAAAGGATTAGGGTTAGCCTCTCGCCTCTATCCCCCCCTAGAAGCCAGCTTACACGAACGCTGTCCCCAGTTTTGTGAACTCAACCCCGTCCAAGTATATGAATTTATCAAAGCCAGTGCATGGCGACTGCAAGACAGTGGCTTGGGCATTATCTTACCCCCAGGATTAGCCCCCGGATCAGGGGAAAAACGCCTCGGTATTAGTATTACCGCAGAAGCGCCTAAATCGAAGAAAGAGGAACGTTTGGGTTTACAAAGCCTGCTTAAATTTAAGTGGGATTTGGCAATTGGTGATACTAAACTCTCCAAATCAGAATTCCAGCGCCTGATGTCACTCAAATCCCCGTTAGTTGAAGTCAATGGGGAATGGATTGCTCTACAACCTGCGGATGCGCGGGCGGCGCACACCATTCTGACAGCATCAAAGGAAGATATGAGTCTGTCAGTAGAAGACGCCTTGCGACTGGCGACAGGAGATACCAAAACATTAGGAAAACTGCCTGTTGTTCACTTTGAAGCATCCGGGGCGCTGCAAGAATTAATTACCAATCTCACCGGAAATCGCACGATTGAACCGATTGAAGTTCCCCAAGACTTTAACGGCACATTACGCCCGTATCAACTCCGAGGAGCCAGTTGGCTTGCATTTTTGGAACGCTGGGGCTTAGGTGCTTGTTTAGCGGACGATATGGGATTGGGAAAATGCATCGCGCCTAGTACATTAATTTCCGTCAATGGAACAGTTATCCAAGCTGAAGATATTTGGAAACAGTATGCAACAGAAGCGGAATTTGATGGGGAGGGATTTTGGAGTCAGCCAACAGAGTCGTTACTGATTAATGCCATTGACTCACAAACCCATAAAATGACCACTGCTCCCATTCAGCGTCTCTATCGCCAGCGAGTGCAGGAAAAACTACGCACCGTCAAGCTTAAAGATGGAAGCCAAATTACGATTACCTATCGTCATAAACTCTTAACCAATCACGGTTGGACGACTAATTTTCAGGTGGGGGATTACGTCTGTGTACCTGCCAAAATGATTTGGCAGGGGCAACCCGAAGATCCGGATTTGGTCAAGTTTATGGCTTGGCAAATTGCCGAAGGATGTGAGCAATCGGATCGAGCAAGGGTCAACATTTCGCACAAAGACAAAGACTGTTTACAAGACTTACTCCAGATCTTCAAAAAAATCGGTCAGCGGTACAACATAAAAATCAATAACCCTAGCATTTGTACCTACCCGAATCGAGTGCCAGATCTGCGAATCGATAGCCAAGCCTACCGAGAATTCTTACAAACCAAAGGATACAGTTGGGGGATGCGATCCGATAGTAAATCTATCCCAGATTTTATTATGCAGGCAGATCTAGATACGGTGAAGATCTTCCTCCAAAACTATTTCGATGCGGAAGCGTCTGTTATTTCTCAGATGCGGAGTATTGAAATCAGTACAGCTTCCCCTTTACTGATTCAACAACTCTCTGTATTACTACGGCGCTTGGGAATTTGGTTGCAGATTACACCACAACACAAACGAGAAACCAATGGCAAATCTCTTCTTCACGCTGACTCTAACGATTCCCAAACCGATGAAGTACAGATGACCGTAGGGACACCATCCTTGCGCCCTGACCAATCTACTATATCAGACAGAAAATCCGTATATATTTGTACAATTGGTGGAAATTCAGTACGTCGATTATTACAAGTAATTGGATTTAATTGTCCAGAAAAACAGCGGAAACTGGAAGAAATCTGTAAACCAGAAACCTGGCGACTGGAAGTCGCAGCTACACAAACAAAGTCCGCCTACGCGGACTGGATTATAGAGGTAGATAACCAGAATTTAGTCTCACAACCCTTTTCACGGGCTAGTCGAGAACGAGTGATATCAAGTCTTTCTGAACAGTTCTCATTGACTTCTACCTTGCCACCTTCCTCCTTACCTTCTGCCTTCTGCCCTCTGCCCTCTGCCTTCAAAAAGCTTTCTGCTTTATTCTCATCAGAATACTTACAAAATATCCTGGATCAAGACGTTTTCTACTGTCAGATTCAGGACATCGAGGATATCGACTATGAGGGATGGGTGTATGATTTTGAAGTCAGCCACCATCACAACTTTGTGGCAAATAACATTCTTTGTCATAACACAATTCAAACCATTGCCTTTCTGCTTCATTTAAAAGAACAAGATGTTCTGGAATCGCCTACATTATTGGTGTGTCCCACATCGGTACTGGGGAACTGGGAACGGGAAGTGAAAAAATTTGCTCCTACTCTCAAAGCCATGGTTCACCACGGTGATAAACGGTCAAAAGGCAAGACATTTGCTAAAGCGGTTAAGAATCAGGATTTAGTGATTACCAGTTATCCATTGGTGTATCGAGATGCCACAACTCTAGAAGCTGTATCTTGGCAAGGTGTCGTATTAGATGAAGCGCAGAATATCAAAAATCCAGGGGCGAAACAGTCGCAAGCCGTGCGAAAACTCCCGACGGAATTTCGCATTGCCTTAACGGGGACACCTGTGGAGAATCGATTGTCGGAGTTGTGGTCAATTTTAGATTTTCTCAATCCCCAATATTTAGGCGATCGCCAATTTTTCCAGCGGCGGTTTGCTATGCCGATTGAGAAGTTTGGCGACAGGGATTCGTTGCAAACTTTGCGATCGTTAGTGCAACCTTTTATTCTTCGCCGTCTGAAAACCGATAAGACGATTATTCAGGATTTACCGGAAAAACAGGAGATGACGGTATTCTGTGGACTTGCAGCAGAACAGGCAACCCTTTATCAGAAATTGGTGGATGAATCATTGGTAGAAATTGAAGCGGCAGAGGGAATTAAGCGCAAAGGGTTAATTTTAACCTTGCTGATGCGACTCAAGCAAGTCTGTAATCATCCTGCCCAATTATTAAAAGAGAAAACCTTAAAAGATGCTAAGCGTTCTGGGAAATTACTGCGTTTACAGGAAATGTTAGACGAAGCAATTTCTGAAGGCGATCGCGCTTTAATTTTCACCCAGTTTGCTGAATGGGGTAAGCTGTTGCAACCTTATTTGGCAAAACAATTTGATCAGGAAATCTTGTTCCTCTATGGCGCAACCCGCAAGAATCAACGAGAGGAAATGATTGACCGTTTTCAAAATGACCCCGAAGGACCCCCGATTCTGATTCTTTCATTAAAAGCGGGGGGAACTGGACTGAATCTGACCCGGGCGAATCATGTTTTTCACATCGATCGCTGGTGGAATCCGGCGGTGGAGAATCAGGCGACAGATCGGGCGTTTAGAATTGGTCAAACTCGTAATGTGCAGGTGCATAAGTTTGTCTGTACAGGGACGTTGGAAGAACGGATTAATGACATGATTGAAAGTAAGAAGCAGTTGGCAGAACAGACAGTAGAAGCGGGTGAAAACTGGGTCACGGATATGGATACTGATCAGTTGAGATCGCTGCTATTGCTTGACCGCACAGCGGTAATTGATGAGTAGGAGAGGTGTGCGATCGCGCGTTGTCGGATAAGTCAGGATTCGATTTGTGCGATCGCGTCTTCTGGTGATGTTTTGCTAGAAATCACGGCTTCAATACCCGGAAGGTATTGATCCATAGTTAAGACATTGGTGTAAACCAACTGTTTCAATGTTTCTTCAGTCAGGAAGCTATCCTTAATATCAATGCTAGTTTTGTAGCGAATTTCACCTGTGTTGAAGTCTAGTTCAAAGTTACCGATAATCATGCCAAAGTTAGCGCGACAAACAAACTCTCCTAACTGCTTGCGCTTCTTCGGAGGAACTTTAACTGGACAGAGGGAATAAAAAACAAATTGTTTCTGTGCTTCTCTGGCTCTAGCATAGCAGTTAAACTGACCATTTTTCCCTTGAAATAGGAGATGCAACGTTGAGTTATCTAGCTGCTTAAATGCCCATTCTTCTTTTTGAAAGAAACTGACCATCACCTGAAAAATAGTCCTTTCTGAAGCAACTTCTTCGCTTATCTCAGAAATACTTTCAGCTAGTTCTGCAAAGGCATTTGTCATTTCCTCGACAGTTTCCGAAACCATCTCCTGAGTCATTTCCGAAATGCTGTCAGTTATCTCGGCAAAGTTTTGGCTCATTTCCTCCACTGCTTCTTTTACAGCATCTGCAGTAACTCCTGAACCGTTATTGTTAGCCCACTCCTGGGCAAAGTTAAGCATAGCTTCATTCATTTTTTCAGGCTCAATGCCGTTAGCAGTAATATCGGCAGGGTTAAGATAATACCAGAGAGTACGATAGCCAGTAGTCTTTTGGCTGACTTCTGTAGCGTACCAGCTATGCACGCAGAGGAGAGGATGATTAGGTTGTTCCTGGCTGAGGTGTTGAAGGTAGGTTGCGACTTGTTCTGGAGTGGTAGAATTTGCAGCTATCTCCGGTAGCAAAACCGGGTCTAAAGTTGCTTTGATTGTAATATCAGTTACGGCTTGAAAAGCACCATTTGAGAAAGGACTCCAGATTTCTGGTTTGAGGTTGAATAAGGCTTTGTTATCAATGTGATGATAAATTTCTGGACTAACCTGGAAAGTTAAATAGCAGCTAAAAATTTCTTCATCTTGTTTTGTTAATGTAGAGTCTGAAACAATTATGCCAATAATTATCTTTGAAGTTTCCCAAAAAGATAACTCGTAGCTAGTTTTAGAGCGTTCTGTTTTCATTTTCGATATACCTTATACCAGAATGTTGAAATTATTTTTGGAAAGTTAAGCAGCTAAACACAATTATTTACACATATAGAGAGATCTTTGAGAATAGCTGCTTCAGCCTCTTCAATGGTTAATTTATTCGACATAACTGCTTATAGCGTTTACATTTGAGAAAACTAAGACGTTCGACTTTTACGCTTTGGTATGAGCTGTAATCCCTGACAGTTCAGCATTCCAAGTCAGATTTACTAACCTGAAAAAAAACTCCAAGGTATTTTTATGTATCATTTGAAAACGCTATATTAACAAAGGTATCTGGTCATTTATTTTTTTATATATTATGGCTCTATCCTTCTGGAAAAAGTCTATTTATAACACTTTTATTGTTTATTTTATCCCAAACTAATTTACTATAGCTGCTGTAATTAGGTTGAGCTATTTTATTGTCTATCCATTCAATAAAAGAACTTTTTCCGTTTATTTTAATACCAAAAGTATGCGTAGGGTCTAAAAATATTTTATCTTTACTGCCAATATTTAGTTGAACACATTTAAACACTCCTTCGTCTATATCAATTTCTTGATCTAAAAGAAATTCTATAGATGTTATCTCGTTAGTTCCATAAGGATCAAATAAATACATATCTGAAATTGAACTTATACAATATTCATCCCCTTCTTCTATTTTAAAATCAAAAACTATTTTATCTACAACTTCCATTTTTAATTTGTCATATTGGTTTATTGACGAACATCTTATAAAATAAGGTTCAAATTCTAAATATAGTTCTGTTTGTATAATATTAAACATCTTAACATCAATATCATTATCATGATCAATGAAACCAACAGTGATAATATCTGTAAGGGGGGAAGATTTAATTAGACTAATTATTTGATCCAACTGACTCATATTTTACCAACTCACTTCAACAGTTACAATTATGAACAGCCATAGTATTTCTGTTTTTGGAATGAACTACATTCGTCGTTCATTCTGAGTTCGCCGTTCATTCTGAAATTCTATAATTGAAATTGATAGCCTTCTTTTAAGGTGTGGCTATCATAAAGGAATCTAGCTGTAAGTCCATACCTTTTCCTGTTTCCAATAAAGTCACCCACTCGCCATTACGCTTAAAAACAGCAGTAAGTCCTTCACCTCGATAAACCATTAAGTAATCACCCCCTTTTTGTAACGTGCTAAGCCCAGTATACTTCATCCTGCCAGAACTTATCATTCCACTTAAGTCATTAACAAATTCATCAGCGTGTGTTTTGTACTTCGGATATTGTTTATTCAGTACGTTTTCCAAGAGATCTTTATGTCTGATAAAATGCTGTTTGAAGTTTTTACCTTTCGTTAAACTACTTCCAGGAAGACCTTGGACAATATCCGGTACATCATCCCCAATAAACTTACCTTTTTTACCAACAGAAGTTGTGATTTCGTCGCCGAGGTCTGTTCCTGAAGGTATATCTGAAGCATCTACCTCAACAATGTTACCAGTTGCTAAGACTATCCAAGGATTAATCAATCCTTCAAGTTTAAATCTTCGATTCTTAACCCGAATACGGAAAGCCTTAAACCGCATCTTTTTCAACAGTCCCTGACCTAAATCCTGGAGACGTTTAAACTGTTTACCAATACCACTTCCAGCAATTCCCTTAAACAGGACTTTACCTTTCTGAATCAGGTACTTCGCACCCTTAATAACTGCTTGCGTGATCTTCTTGGCAACTTGAATACCTCCTTTAGCTAATGCCTTCGCACCTTTAGCCGCCGCCTTCGCACCCTTAAGGGCTGCTCCACCAACTTTGAAGGTCAACCAGGACACTAATTCAATCGCTCCTGCGGCTAAACCTTTGGCTAAACTCTTACCTCCGGGTTGAATTTCTCCTTCCCAACCCTTAGCCAGATAGTCGCGGATATGACCCCCAATTTGAGCAATGGTTACTCCAGCAAATAAGGGAGCAACGACAGCCATGATGGTTGGTAAAGCAGCAGTGATGGCTCCACCTGTAACGATATTTGCCGCAATGAATCCCGCCACCCCTAACACTCCTGCACCCAAAACGATGGGCCAATTATCTGACCACCACTGACTAATCCCTTGCTTCATCATCTCCCACTTGATTTCTGCTCGCTGTTTCGGAGCAAGTCCATCATCGGGAATAGTCTCTGGGGCTGGTTCTCCTCCCTCCTGCTTTTGTCCAGTAGCTTCGCCCATAATCGCTTCCAGTGAGCGACTCTCATCATTAGATTCACCCAGCATGACTTCCCCATCACCATTGGTTTGTTCCATTAACTGGGTAACTAACTCAGGGGAGAGTTCCATATTGTTTTCTACGCCATCAACGCCAACATTTTGAGTCGTCCAAGGGGGACTCGGTAACTCCGATGCTTCACCCCCTTGCGCCGTACTTTCTCCTTGTTGGTTGGATAAACTAATACCCATGGCGGCGGCTTGGGATAATTCTTGGGGTGAGAGCGGTTGGTCAAGATTTCCGCCCAACAGTTCCTCTAAAGCCGCCGTTTCAAATTGGGCTGGTGCTGTCTTAGCCGCTTCCACCAGGTTGCCAATGCGTTTAAATAGTTCAGCAAACTCGCCGTTAATAATCATGCCAATAACGGTGAGAGCGCCGTTGTAAATATCTTGGATGAGACCCAACAGAGAGTCTAAGGTATTGGCAAGGAAATCGAGAACCGCAGAAATTCCTTTCTTTAATAAGTCAGCCGCCGCATTAACCGCTTTCTCTGCTTTTTTAACTGCTTGGTCAATCTTGGCATTGATTTTCTTAGCTATCTCTGGAAATGCAGCAAAGGCAACTTTAACTAACCCTTTAAGAATCTCACCGAAGCCTTTGATTAACCCCACAATTGCCTGACGCGCTAAATCAATAGCTGCTGTCGCTAGTTTTTTGGCGGCATCAAAAATTGCCTTAACTGCTTTGCGAAGGTTATCATAGATAAAATTAACGGCTTGTTTAATGCCATCGATAAAGGCTTTGGCTTTGGATTTAACCCAACCCCAGAAACCGCCTGATTCTTTTTCGCCTTCTTCTTTCTTCTTATTAGCGTCTTTGTCAGCTTTCTGTTTTTCTTGTTCAGCTTCCTTCTCGGCATCTTCTAAATGTTGGGCAGCTTTCTCCTCTCCCTTGAGCTTTTCGGTGTCAATTTTATCTCGCTTTTCCTGACTGGCTTGACTGGCTTTTTCCTGATAGTCCTGATCAACGGTATCGAGTTCTGTTCGCCACTCCTGTCTGGCTTGAGTGATTTCTGCCTTTGCTTGTTCCTGTTCGGCTATTTGTTTCTGTTTCGTTTGTTCATCTAAACCAGCAATTTCCTGGTCAGCATCTGCTCTAGCTTGGGCTGTATCCGTATCAAACTTGTCTTTACCTGCCTGATATTTCTCCTGTTCAGTACCAATTTTTTCTCTCAGAAAAGGTGTCAGGGATTGATTTAGTCCACCTGTGGCTTCTCCTGGCAAAGCCGGGGCTTCAAGTCCTTGAATTGTCGGCGGTGCAATTGCAGAAAGTTCTTTGTTTACTTTGAGGGTTTCATTACTGGCTTTGGGAAAAATGCTATTCTCACCAAAGTCTTGATTCGTGTCAGCAACGGCTTGGGCTTTCGCGATTTGTACCTCTTGATTCGATTGTGTCTGAGTGGACTGGATTTGAGCTGGATTCGCTTCCCCATTTAAATCCACATTGGGACGTTCTCCAGCACTGGTGGTAATTTGACTGGTGTTCATCTGGACACTAGACAAAGCTTGTTGAGCTCTGCGGCTCAGGGCTTCATCATTCTGTCCTTCTTCTTGAACATTACCACCAGCGAGTTGGGTTGGTGCAGGTGGTGGAGCAGGTGGAGCTTCTGGTACTTGGGTATCATATTTAGCTTCGGGTTGAGCTGAACCTTCAGCTTTCACTTCAACCTTCGGCTCTCCTTTTGATTGAGCGGCTTTTGTTGCGGCTTTCTCTGCTGTTTGAGTAGCTTCTGTTCCTTGAGCAGGTAATCCAGTCGGTGCTGGAATTTCTGGTATCGTTTCCTGTACGTTTTGTTTTTGTTTTTCTAGTGCTGGAACTGAAGCGGCTTCGGCTTGAGCGTAAGCGGCAACAGCTTGAGTCGGTGGCGTATTTTTTAGCTGTTCGATAATCTGAGCGGGATCTTCCGCCGTAATCGTAACAGCTTCTTGGGGGGCTGATGCCGCTCCTTTTCCCCCTGTACCTCCACCCAAACCAGCGTCTTGACTTTGGGGAGTCATCGCGGTTGGCGGTGTTGGGGCATTACCCATACTTCCACCTGTCCCAGTTTCAGCTTGGCTTTCTACTGGAGTTTCTACTTTTTGTTGAGGCTGTTCCTTTGTCTTTGTTTCAGGTGGCTGGTTTTCCTTGGCAGCTTCTGAATCTACCTGAGTTTGGGGTATTTGCTGTTCTTTGATCGAGGTCAATTGCAGCGGATTATCTTCCAGCTTTTTTGCCTCTAGCGATTCGGGTTTTACTTGTCCTTGTTGTAATGATAGTTGTTGTTTATCTGATGAAAATTCGGGACTCTTATCCGATAAACTCTTAGGTTTTAGAGTATCAAGTTCTTGCTGATCTTGCTCCGACTCATTCTCCTGTTGTGGGGATTGTCCACTACCGCTCTTCCGTTGAATGGATTGTTTGAAAGACGATGTAGCCGTGGCGTCAGAAGGTTGTGACTGTGTTTTTGTCTGAACAGTTTCTTCCCCTGATTCTTGGAGCGGCTGGTTTTGGATGTGTTCTTCATCCTCGGTATTGTCCTGACGTTGAACCTTTTGAGCTGGTGACTGATTCAATACAGGATTAACTGGCTTAGTCGGTGACTCAATTCGCTGGGATTTAAAAGTATTGAGTCGATTTAATCCGGGGTTAGGGGTGGGTTTTATTGGTTGGATAACCTGATTCGACAACCTGCCAAAATTAACCTGTCTGGGGATCGAGGATGACGGTGTACCTGGAACGTTGACCGGAATTTCGAGAAAATTATGATACTCTTCTGATTTTTCAGTTTGTTGAGCGGGTGTATCTGAGGGTTCGGATTGGCGTTGAACCGTTTGAGACTCACTCGATGATATCTCGTCTTCTTCAGCCTCTGGTATCTGACGTTGGATGGTTTCATCCGATTCCTGCGCCTCTTGTTCAACTTCTGGCTCAACCTTTTCCTCGTTTTCAACGGGCTGCTGTTGAATCGAATTGCCTAATCCTCTGAAGTTTACCTGTCTTTGTATAGAGGATGGCGATGTACCCGGAGCATTAACAGGGAGTTCTAGAAAATTACGAGAAGGTTGTTCGGCTTTCGCTTGAATGTCGGCTTCTTCTTCTGGGTTATCAATGCTATCTGTATCAGATTCAGGTATTGCCTCGGCTTCACTATCGGGTATTTCCTGACGCTGGATACTACTATCTGCTGCGGAAGCATCTGAGGCTTCGCCAAAAGCAAGATCCTCTGGCTTTTTCGTCTCGTCTTGAACGTCTGACACATCCGCCTGAATCTCTACAGCATCAGTAGTGGGTTTCTGGTTCGTGATCTCACCAGGTTTTGACTGAATCGGATTCGCGGCTACTGTGGGAGCAGGTGCTTTAATCGGAATTTTCTGGGAGTTATAACCTAACTGGGAGATTTGCTCGGCTTGTTGTTTGAGTTGTAGTTTTTCCTTTTGTGATAATGGCGGTGGTAATGCTTTGACATGACGCCTCTGTATCTTGAATGGATTCTGCACAGGTGTCGAATTGGGCTTAATGAAGCCTTTTTTCCAGAGGTGTTCGTGAGAAGACATTGCCGAGTGCCTCAACGATCGCAGTAATTCTGCTTCAGAATCATTCTATTTTACCTGCTTAGTGCTGGAAATTGATTAAATTGTGAACGTCAAAATCTCGATTATTGGTTCACGCCGAGGCGTGAACCAATAATTCGCACCTTGTACCGCGCTTTTTTTGCACGGAAGGGGGAGAATTCAAAGCCTTCTCTCTCTTCAGGAGAGAGGTTTTCCAGATCCCGACCAAAAGTAAGATTGGTTTACAGACGTGACAAGTCCTTGCCCTCTTCAGCTATCCGCGTCAAAATGAAGAAAAGTAAAAATGCTTATCATTTCGATACATTCTCTAAAAATGGCGCAAGAACAGGCATACAATCAAACCTTTGACTACGATCTGGTCATCGTCGGCGGCGGTATTGTCGGCGCAACCTTCGCCTGTGTGTTGAAAAATTCCGGGTTGCGGATTGGATTGATTGAGGCAAAACCTAAGTCAGTCGCCGTAGCCAGACGGCAAGCTTACGCCCTCTCGCTGCTTTCTGGGCGCATTTTCCAAGGAATTGGGGTTTGGCAGAAAATTCAGCCGCAAATTGCCACCTATCGGCAAATTCGCCTCTGTGATGGCGATTATCCCAAATTTGTGCAATTTCACCCCACCGATTTAGGTACCCAGGATTTGGGGTATGTGGGCGAACATCGTCCCCTGCTTACCTCGCTGTATGAGTTTTTGGCAGATTGTCCGAATGTAAGCTGGTTGTCTCCGGCGGAAGTGGTTAATGTCAAGTATCAAGCCTCTGGGGTAGAGGTTACGGTAAACGTGGATGGAATATCTCAGCAGTTGCGATCGCGCTTAGTTGTCGCCGCTGATGGTTCGCGATCGCGTATTCGTACAGCCGCCGGAATCCGCACAAAAGGTTGGAAATATTGGCAATCCTGCGTCACCGCCCGCATTAAAACCGAGAAATCCCATAATGATACCGCCTTTGAACGTTTTTGGGAGAGTGGTCCGATGGGTGTACTCCCTCTGGCTGAAAATCGCTGTCAGGTGGTATGGACAGCACCTCACGTCGAAGCACAACAGTTAAAAGACTTAGATGAAAAAAAATTCCTAGAACTCCTAGAATACCGCACAGGCGGACTTTTGGGGCATTTAGAATTAGATAGCGATCGCATCCTATTTCCCGTACAGTTAATGCAAAGCGATCGCTACACCCAGCACCGCCTCGCCCTCATTGGCGACGCCGCCCATTGTTGCCATCCTGTGGGTGGACAAGGGCTAAATATGGGCATCCGAGATGCCGCAGCCCTTGCCCAAGTCATACAGGAAGCCCATCAACAGGGTGAAGATATCGGAGACGAACAGATCCTCAAGCGCTACGAACAGTGGCGCAAAAGTGAAAATCTAGTCATTTTAGGCTTTACTGATTTCTTAGATCGAATGTTTTCTAATAACTGGTTGCCTATCGTTACCCTACGTCGCCTGGGATTATGGATGTTGCGTCATCTGTATCCCGTTAAATGTTACGCTCTGCAATTAATGACAGGTTTAAAGGGACGCACTCCTCAAGTGGCTAATCTTAAATCTGGGTCAACTTCAGTTTAATCAATAAAAATAAAAACCAAGAACGTATTGTGAATTAGCTTAACTATGTTTCTCTCACACAAAATTCAGTTTTTATAGTTTAGCTTCTGGAGCAATAAGTACACTTGACACTCCCCCGGCTAAAAGCGCGGGGGATTCTTCGTTCATCCAATCACCTTAAAGTATTGACTTTCATCAATACAGAAGAGGGCGAGTTGTCCCGAAGCGTTTATCCAGTATTCCTGGAATGTTCCCGTATGCCCTACGGTACGAAGTGCTTCCTTGAGTATGTTAATTGCTGCGTTCCAATCACGGTCTAAAACACATCCGCATTTACATTTATGTGTTCGAGTTGATAGTGATTTGTTCACAACACAACCGCAATTGGAGCAATTTTGGGAGGTGTAGTGAGGTTTAACAGCAACCGTTGCTACACCAAATACTTTGCCAAAATATTCAAGAGTGCGTCTAAACTCAGACCAAGCCGCATCACTAATTGATTTAGCTAGGTGATGATTTTTGACCATATTTCGCACTTGCAAGTCCTCATAAGCTACCAAGTCGTTAGACCTGACTACGCACAATGCAGTCTTTACTGCAAAGTCTTTACGCTGCCTACTTACTTTCAAGTGTTTCTTAGCTAACTTTTGTTTAGCCTTTTTGTAGTTGTTAGATTGTGGATGACCTTTCTTAAACTTCTTAGATACTCGCTTCTGGAGACGCTTAAGTTGTTTCTCTGATTTTCTCAGAAATCTTGGATTATCAACTGTTTGACCATCTGAGTCAGTATAAAAATGGTTTAAGCCAACGTCTAACCCTACGTTGTGTCCTGTCGGAGTCCTATCTTCAGTCCTGTCATGGTCAATACAGAATTGAGCATAGTATCCATCAGCGCGACGCACTACCCTAACTCTTTTAATCCGGTCAAGTTGGTAGTAGTTTAAGTCGCGAGTCCCATAGAGTTTAAACTGTCCAGCCTTAAACCCATCAGTGAACGTGATTGAGTCACGATTCTCTGATAGTTTCCAGCCTGATGTTTTATACTCTACGGAACCATGATTAGGGCGATTCTTTTTGTACTTAGGGTATCCTTTCTTTCCTTTGACTTGCTTTTTGCAGTTGTCAAAGAATCTTGAAATAGCCGCGTAGGCACGCTCTGACATTGCTTGTCGAGCTTGAGAGTTTAATTTTCCCGCCCAAGGAAACTCTTTACTTTTACCAAGAATTGTACAATACTTGGATAAATCATTGCGACACCTTCCATGACCATCTTCCCAATATCGGAGGCAAGCGTTACGGATAAACAGACCAGTACGAATGGCTTCATCAAGCCTTCTATACTGATACTCTTTACCTTTTAACTTACCTTCGTAGACAATCATTTTACCACGCTGAGCTTATGGTATAATTATATCACACAAAGGCTAACACTCGCAACTAAAGTTGCTAAACTAGACGTATCGCTCGGTTTCATCCCTCGGATGAATCGCGAGGGCTTTCACCATCGCTTATATAGGTAAAATACTTTCCAAGTTATTCAAATCTCCAACAATACGTCGGACAGGGGGGGGCCAAACTCTCAGCAGTGTGGGAGTCGCTGAAATTTGATTGGCTTCCGCTTGTTCAGGATGTTTAAATACATCAATCACTTTTAGAGTGTAAGGATGTTGTAGGGATTGCTCGATTAACTGATGTAGTTTTTTCAGGATATGTTCAGTTGATCCACTGTGTCCAGATACAAATAAGCGCAAGACATAACTAGGGGTAGTTAAGGGTGTAGATTGAGATTCACTAGGATTCGATTCCCTATCTGATTTAGAGGATAAGAGAGGATCAATCCCTGTAGACGGTGGGTGGGAGGATTCTTGCCACGACGTTTGTTGAATCGTCCAACGTTCTGGTATAGACCAAGCATAACTCTGAGGAGATTTGATCAGGCTTGAATCGTGATCATGCCTAGAATTAGCATCAGACAACTGTTGTGTACATTGCTCCGGGCGATCGCAACGGATAATCAAATCATGATCCTGCCACAGTTGGGGAAAGCGATCGCGATATGTCTCCAAAACTATTGGATCACAGCACTCTTCCCGCCAAGGCGCAACTTGCCACACCACGTTCCTGACACCAAACACAGCATTCAGCAATGCCTGATGATGCTGGATGGGCGGATAAAGTTCTGCTGACGTTCGCATCTGTTGGGTATAAGGATCGAGCCAGCGATCAATTGTGCCAGTATATCCCGGCACTAAAAAATGGGGCGGTTCCGGTAATCCGAGCATTTCTTGCAAACTCGCACACAGATGCAAATGCCAATGCTCTTGTTTACTCGGATCAATGCCATAAATTAAATCTCCCCCTGGTGTAAACAGGGCAATACCCTTAAATAACTGAGAAAACGAGCGTTGAATCTCGTTCATTGTTGATTTTTGATTTTAAATTATGGGCAGGTAAAGGCAGCGGATAAGATGAGAGTTGCTTTCCCCTGCCTTGTCCTGACATATAACAAATGCCCAATGATAAATGGCAAATGATAATTAAACACGACCCCGTAACATCATCGCCATTTCGTTTTGAGTCGGCGACATTTCTAGGGCAGTTTCTTCGGTGATACGCCCTTCCTGATAAAGGTTAAACAATGACTTATTCATCGTCATCATACCGTCAAATTCATTAGCCGCCATCAGTTCGTGAACTTCCTCATATTCACCCTTGCGGATATAATCCCGAATCGCTTCTGTATTAATCAGAATGTCGTGGAAGGCGGCACGTTTACCATCAGTGGTGCGACATAACCCTTGGGCAATGATTGCCACCATTGATTCAGCAAAAGCGATACGGATGGCGTGTTGTTCTTCTGGATTATAAAGATTGAGAATCCGTTCAATGGTCTTCACCGCACTGTTCGTGTGCAGCGTTCCCATAACCAAGTGACCCGTCTGAGCGGCTTTCAGCGCTGTGTTAACGGTACCTCTATCCCGCATTTCCCCCACCAGAATCACATCCGGATCTTCCCGCAAGGAGGCTTTTAAAGCGTTGTCAAATTGGAGGGTATGAGCGCCGACTTCCCGCTGTTTAATTAGGGCTTTTTGGCTTTTGTGAACAAATTCAATCGGGTCTTCAATCGTAATGATATGCTTCGGCATCTCCTTGTTCATATAGTCAATCATTGCCGCTAGCGTCGTTGACTTACCTGAACCAGTTGGACCGGTGACCAAAATCAGACCCTTGTGGTAATGACAGACATCCCTGAGAATTGGAGGGAGTCGCAACTGCTCCATCGTCAAAATCTTGAGTGGAATCAAGCGCATGACTATTGCAGGTCCAGTCAGGGAGTCGAAGATATTAATCCGCACCCGGGCAAAGTCATACTGTGCTGCACCATCAAACTCCAGTTCGTTTTGGAAGCGGCGAATTTCTTCATCCGTGAGGATTTCTCGCAACCAACTCATAAACGTCGCTTGATCAGTTACAGGATAGTCTGTATGTTCCATTTCCCCTCGGTTTCGCATCCGAGGGACTTCACCCACACCAACGTGAACGTCAGAAAATCCCTTGTCATAAGCCTCGCGGATAAGCTGGGCTAATGTTGGCTGTCCGGGAGCAAGTCCCGCACTCGGTGGTGGTGTCCGGGGTTTAGCGCCGGGTGAAGCTTGACGAGAACTGGGTGCTGTTTTAACGGCGGTAGGAGCTGATGCAGATTGACCCGCTTTGGGCGGCATCGGCATCGTTTGAGAGGGCATCGCTTGCGTCGCACCTGGGGGAGCTTGCCGGGGAACTGCCCCCCTTGGCGGTGGCGGTGGGGCTGGAGGAACGCGGGGTGGGGGGGGTGGCGCAATCGGAGGTCGTTTTGGATCGGTCATGGTTGGACTACCACTCTACAACTTAAGTTGAATTTTCTATACTGGTGCTGACAGCTATTTACCCCCTACTATAGAACTATATCTAGCCGATCGAAAAGTTTTCTGTTGTTAACCCTTGAGACACAGAAGAAGCAGTGGACTTTCACGGGAGGATTTCTGTCACGGTGATAATTGTTTCGTCGGACTTGAGTTTAACCAAGCGATCGCCACACCCATCTTTGCCGGACAACTTTACAGATTTTAAAGATACATTCATGACTTGATTATCACTGGTTAGCAAAACAGCCGTCTCTGTTTGAGAGGCGTTGACTAATCCGATCAACCGATCCGTCGATGTTTTAAACTGAAGGGCTTGAGTGCCGAGATCCCCGCGTTTGATGCGCCTGACTACATTGAGTCCTAGGCGTTTGCCATAGCCTTGCTCAGATACCAGTAAAAGATTCTCGTTGGGAGCGATCGCCACACATCCAACTAATTGCTCCCGACGCCGCAGTCGCAACCCTTGATTTCCTTGGGCTGTACGCCCCATAATCGGCAAATTTTCGTCGTTAATTTCAAAGCGTAATAAGCGCCCACTACTGGTGGCAATAATCAGATCATCATTGGGTCGAGCAAGGCTGACATAGGCAAGAGAATCCTCCTCTTTGAGTTTGATCAGCGTTAAACCCCGTGCCGTTAGGTTAAGTAACTCTGTAGCGGGAAGACGCTTAACTCGCCCCTGTTGCGTGAGCAAAATCAGGCTGAGAGATTCGGTGAGTTCTAGGGGTCGAAAATGGGCAATAACAGTTTCGGATTGAGCCGCATCGGGGAGAAGACGAGTCAAGGGGATGCCTTGCTTGCGTCCGGCGGCTGGCGGGATATCTTGCACTTTCAAGGGGTAGGCTTTCCCCCCACTGGTTAGGGTGGCAAATTCTGACTGGGTGGTGGTTTGCTGCGTCTGAACCACAAAATCGTTCCCATCTTTTATCGAGGGTTGGGATTTGGGATCAGGTGCCGAACGCAGTCGCTGTACATGTCCTTGATAGGTAAACTCCAGAACCGTTTGTTCGGCTTCCGTGTCGCTAGGACTCGGCGATGGGGATTTCGAGGTAGAGGTTTTAGGGTTTTCTGACGTTTTGCTTCCCTTACTGGTCTGTTTTTCCGATTTTGGCTGTTTTGGTTCTTTGAGAGATTTCGGCGATCGGATCTTGGTGCGACGTGGATCAGCGTATTTGCGTTTGAGCGATCGCAACTCTTTTTTCAGGGCTTTGAGTAATTCATTTCGGCTACTGAGTAATCCCTGGAGGGTTTCAATTCGGGTGGTGAGTTCCTCAAATTCAGTCTGAAGTTTTTGCCGTTCTAACCCCGTGAGGCGGCGCATCGGCATGGCGAGGATGGCATCAGCTTGACTCTCACTCAGGTTTAACTGCTCTTGAAAACGAGTTTTGGCGGTTGTGCCATCAGCCGCATGGGTGAGGATTTCAATAACGCGATTGAGTTGTTTCAAGCAGATCAATAACCCTTCCACCAGATGACGCCGTTGTTGTTTCTGGTCAAGTTCATAAGTATATTGCCGGGTCAGGGTTTGTTCACGGAACCTTAAAAATTCTTCCAGACATTGCCGTAGGGGTAGCTGGCGGGGCTGTCCATTGACCAATGCCAGCATAATTGCGCCAAAGTTACTTTGTAGGGGAGTTTGTTTATAGAGGTGTTTGAGAACATCCCGAGGATGAGCGTCCCGTTTGAGTTCCACAACCACCCGCATCCCCCGGCGATCGCTTTCATCGCGCAAATCGGCAATTCCCTCTAAGCGTCCATGGTTGACCAGATCGGCAATTTTTTCAATCCAAGCCGCCTTATTTACTTGGTAGGGTAATTCGGTGACAATGAGCGCCGTGCGGCGATGACGGCGAGTGCGACCCACTTGAATCTCTTCCACTTTAGCGATTCCCCGCACTGGAATAATGCCCCGCCCACTGCTATAGGCATCCCGAATTCCCGACGTATCGATAATTTCACCCCCCGTGGGAAAATCCGGTCCTGGAATTAATTTCCACAATTTCTCATCCGCCAGATCCGGGCGATCAATCAAAGCGATTAGCCCATCCACAATCTCGCCCAGATTATGAGGAGGAATATTGGTTGCCATGCCAACCGCGATGCCAGAGCAACCATTGAGCAGTAAAATGGGTAGTTGAGCGGGTAAAACCACTGGCTCTTGTTGAGAGCCGTCGAAATTATCGATAAAATCAACGGTTGCCTCGCCAATTTCTGATAGGAGGGCTTCATGACTAATGGGAGACAGCCGCGTCTCTGTGTAACGCATGGCAGCCGGTGGGTCGTTATCCACCGACCCAAAATTGCCATGACCCCCCAATAGTGGATAGCGAGTGGAAAAGTCTTGGACCAAGCGCACCATAGCATCGTATACAGCTTGATCCCCGTGGGGATGATATTTCCCCAAAACATCACCCACTACGCGAGCGCACTTGCGGTAGGGTCTATCGGGTGTTAAACCCAATTCGTACATGGCATACAAGATACGCCGATGCACGGGCTTTAGACCGTCGCAAACGTCTGGCAGGGCACGCCCAACGATGACACTCATGGCATATTCAAGATATGACTGTTGCATCTCTGCATGGAGGGGCGTGGGAATAACTTGACCAGTCGCCAGCAGATTCAACTGTTTTGCCATGAGTTCTGTTTCCTAATTTCTAACCACAACGAGATGAAAATTTGATTTTTTTGGTGGCAACATTGCCCAGTCCCTGTCAGACTGATGATTAAACCGCACTTTTGTTGAAAAGACGACTTTCTTGATGCAACGCCCATGAAAACCGTTCTGATTGTAGAAGACGATCCCATTAATCTTCGCGTTTTTTCTAAAATTCTCACGAAGCGGGGTGGCTTGAATGTCAAGGGAACCGAAGATGTAGAGGAGGTCATGAAAATTGCCCACGCGGGAGATGCAGATATTATCTTGATGGATGTTTCCCTGGCTCACAGTGTTTACCAGGGTAAGCCAGTGGACGGCATCAAGATTACCCAGATGCTCAAAGCTGATGCTCAAACCAGCAATCTGCCCATTATATTAGTCACGGCTCATGCTATGGAAGGCGATCGCGAAAACTTTCTTAAGCAAAGTGGTGCTGATGGTTATATCTCTAAACCTGTTGTGGATCATCAACAGTTTGTCGATCAAATCCTGGCACTTCTGCCTAAAGATGATTAGTCAAACCTGAGTGAGAGCGACGCCTCCAATAACCAATCTTCGGATCGGGACATCAATCCTCTGGAACTGGGTGCTGACATTGCCGAAAAACTGGAGTCTTACTAAAGTACGTATGTACTGTACCACAACAGTTTCGGCAAAATACAGAGGATGAGAAAGTTTAGCTTTTTTGCCGGAAGCCCCACACCATACCTGTAATCAGGTTGGCGTTGGGATGGATAGGCGGTCAATCGATGGGGTTCAATACCCCGGAGATTGACAACTTTCAGATCAGTTCACGGTAACATCTGACTGGGTTCTCTCTGTTGCTTTGCAAAATCTAGCTAGGTGTTCATATTCCCTGTCTGATACTCGTGTTGTCACTTGGTGCATAGTTGTCAATCTGATTTCAAGATGCTACTATATCATTGTACAGGTTAATCAATCACAGCTAACCGCTGCCTGTACACCGAACCAAGACAACCACCGAATATGGGGTTGGGTTCAGAAACAAGCTACTCGTAGTTGCATCTGTGGACGGGTAAAATTTATGCAGCTACATTGGGTGAACAAAACTTTGTATTGTTCCGGCGCGGTGGGGCATCCCGTGTCGTTAATAAAGCCAAGAGTCTCCTAAGCAATAGCCGGATTGTCTTGGAAGCTTACACCGTAATCTTTGATTCGGTGTAAGAGATGTCACAACCCTTGCTATCGGTTCCCGTTGATACCATCCCCTAATACCGAGTCGTTTTCAATCCTAGTCGATCAGAGCTACCGGGAACAGGGGGGGTAGGGGAAGCCGGGATAGAGAACTTGGTCTGTATTGCCCAGTCCCTATCAGACTGATGATCACATCGCACTTTTGGGGAAAAGATAATGTTCTTGATGCAATGCCTATGAAAACCGTTCTGATTGTAGAAGACGATTCCATTAATCTTCGCGTTTTTTCCAAAATTCTCACGAAGCGGGGACCCTTCTTGGTAGAGGACGATTAATCCTTTGTAACTGGGTGCTGACATTGCCGAACCACTAGAGTCTTGCTAAATACCACAACCGTTTCGGCAAAATATAGAGGATGAAAAACTTCAGAAAGCTTGCTATCGGTTTTGTTTATACATCCCCTGATACCATACCTTAGATGGGGGAGGAATGTAGAGACGCTTCTTGCATCGCGTCTGGGAATGCTCATAGAAGCGTCTGAAGTTTCGCGGGAAGTTATTCACTCAAATTTTGATTTAAGGAATAACTTCCACTTGTACAGGAACATTGCCACTAGGGGCAATGGTTGCCTGGATTCTGGGGTTTGCCAAGAATTTTTGAGTATCAGAGAGCAGACGTTCACCCCAAAGATTTTCCTTGAGGAACTCTAAATCAGCATAACGCTCATCTGACCGGATGGCAGTTTCCCCTAGGGCAAGTCCTCTGTCTTGTTTCCCTTGGGTATAAAGTGCTACCGCTACAGCCAGCTTAGGTTCAGCGGCTTCTGGATCAATCGCGATCGCAGCTTGCCATTTCTCAATCGCGCCAGCCACATCTCCCTGCTCATACTTAACCAACCCAATATTATTGATTGCGGGCCACACGGGCCACGTATCGCTGGTTCCCTGAGCAGCGGCTTTTTGGTATGCCGCGATCGCCATTGGATACTGATCCAGCATATAGTAGGCGTTGCCTAAATCAAACAATGCTTCGGGAACATCAGATTCTAGCTTCAAACCAGCTTCTAATTTGGAGACAGCTGTCCGATAGTCCCCTTTCTGAAAATAGGTATTTCCCAAGGAGAAGAGAACACCAGCCTCTTCGGGTTTCAAGGATTGAGCCTTAGAAAGCGCCTCAATTCCCTCATCCAATTGCTGGTTTTGTACATACAAGGTTCCCAAAATAAACCAAGTTTCAAAACTATTGGGGGCAAGCTGAGTTGCTAATTTAGCTCTAGACAATGCTAGATCGTATTGCTGAAAACGGGTAAGCTGAACGGCATCCTGCGCTAGATTCAAGCCTTGCTGCTCTAATTCCTCAGCATCGAGCTGTAGAGTATAGGGCAGTAGGGCTTGGGCGGATACAGGAGCAGGTTTGCTCAACCAAGCCAGCAGAACAAAAATGGGCAATAACAGAATACGTTTGAACACGGCGGAGTCTCAAACCACAATAAGGAATCTTCAGCTACGGTGACATCCTCCGACGATGTAATCTTTGATTCATCGTCGGCTTCCCAACCTCACGATTGGGCATTGCTCCCCTACGCCAGTTATCTAGGCACATAACCCCCGACACCTCGACTTGAGAGCCAATTTCTTGCTTCTCCAGAGTCCCTGGATACGTTTCTATTCCACGATTACAGATTTCTTGGGCAGCCGCCACATCACGATCTACTTCATAATGGCACTCACGACAGTCATGGATTCGGTCTGAGAGTTCTTTGCTGACCGTGATTCGGCAATTCGGGCAAGTCTGAGAAGTTCCCCGATGGTCTACTTCTCCCACAAATACCCCTTGTTTCTTGCCAACCCACTTGAGGATAGAGCGAAACTGCCCAAACCGGGCGTCAATCGTATGCTTCCCTAAAAAGCCCTTGACCATAATACGCCAATCAATGTCTTCAACAAAGATAGTATCCGCCATAGCGCAGAGTTTATGGGCAAGCTTAAATTGATAATCTTTCCGCTTGAAAGCTTAGATTCTACCACATCTATTTTAAGTCGTAAATTTGACATCCCCACCGCCCTGCAAGGACGGTGATTCCCTACCAGTCAAACAGCGATAGCTGAATGTACTCAAGGGTGGGGTCAGTACGGTTAGTATGGAAATAAAGGAACTTGAACGGCTTAGACGGGCGTCGTTGACGTAGCACCAACTGAGATAGCCAAATCGGTGCAACGGAAACAGATGATTGATTGTTTGTTTTTGCGCCTTGCGAGGAAAATAAGTGTTCACTCCTTAAAAGCAAAAACTCTGCTGTAGCAGATTGATGGGGAAACCTGACACAGACTATGGGTAAAGTCAATAATCCTCTCCCTTGGATAATGGGAATCATCACAGCCAGCCTTCTTGTCGCGGGCGGTGCTGGATATTGGGTGATTGCGGCAAAACCAGCCAAAATTAACCTTGATGAACTGACTGTGCCAGTGGATGTGCAGGATTTAGCGGTGAAAATCAAAGCAAATGGCACGGTACAACCGATTCAAACAGTCAACCTCAGTCCGAAAACGTCGGGTCGTTTGGTCAAGCTGGAAGTCGAACAAGGGGATCAGGTTGACGCGGGAGATGTGGTTGCGGTAATGGAGCAAGACGATGTTAAAGCTCGGTTTTTAGGAGCTAGAGCTGACCTACAGCAGGCACAAGCCCGTCTCGCTGAAGCCAAAGCTGGTCCTCGTCCTGAAGAAATTGCCCAAGCCAACCAGCGATTTCAGCAAGCACAAGCTCGTTTGGCTGAAGCTCTCGTCGGTAATCCTAGAGAAATTGACCAAGCCGTTGCTCAAGCCCAAACTGCCAGTTCTCGCTTAGATTTAGCCACAGTACGAGTCCAACGGTATAAGTACTTGGTGGATGAGGGGGTGGTATCCCAAGATCGGTTCGATGAGGCATTAACTGAAGCCCGCACCGCTAAAGCCCAGCTTGAGGAAGCCAAACAACGCTTAGCCCAAGTCCGCAATACTAAAAACACTGAGGATGAAGCTAGCCCAGAGATTGTGCAGCTCAAAGCGGCGGTCAACGAAGCTGGTTTCGCTGTGCAGCAACTGCTCAAGGGAACTCGCCCAGAAGAAATTGCCCAAGTCGAAGCTGCAGTAGAAGCGGCGAAAGCCCAAGCCCAAGCTGCCTACATCCAACTACAAGACACGATTATTCGTGCGCCTTTTCCGGGAATTATCACTCAGAAATATGCCACGGTTGGCGCATTTGTCACGCCGACAACCTCCGCATCGAGTACGGCTTCAGCTACATCCACATCAATCGTGGCATTAGCCACCCAACAACTGGAAGTTTTGGCTGCGGTTCCCGAAGTTGATATTGGACAAATTCAAGAAAAACAGCCGGTACAAGTGGAATCAGATGCGTTTCCGGATCAGGTTTTCCGAGGTCAGGTGAGACTGGTTGCCCCAGAAGCTGTTGAAGAGAATGATGTTACGTCTTTTCAAGTGCGAGTTGCCCTGGCACCCGAAGCGCAAGAGACATTGCGTTCAGGTATGAATGTTGACTTGACATTTTTAGGGGAACCTATTAGCAATGCTCTGGTTGTTCCTACAGTGGCGGTTGTGACTCAAGAGGGCGAATATGGAGTTATGGTGCCTGATTTTGAAGATCAGCCTAAGTTTAAACCTGTCACAGTTGGAGCCACGATTGAGGCTAAAACTCAGATTATCCGTGGATTGAGAGAAGGAGAAAGGGTGTTTATTGATTTACCTGAAAACTATAATTCTGACGAAGAAGAGTAGGGGAAATGTGGAGAAGTTTAAGGGTGACCAAGATCGCTAATTACCAATCCGTCTTTGTTACCTCTTTGATCTGTTGGTCTTCCGAAAAACCCTCTCTAGGTAAACATTGTAGGGGCGACCCGCCATACCCAATCAACATTACCTAACCCTTAATTTTACCGGGTCGCCCCCCGCAGGGTATCGGTAATTATCTGACACTGCATTTAGACAGGGGCGAGTCGATATAGGTTAATTCTTACACCGCCTATTATGTGCAGCGACTCGCCCCTACAACCACGATAATCCTATAATGACCAATGACAAATGACCAATGGATATTGTAGAAAGCATCAAAATGGCATCCACCACCTTGATGGCAAACAAGCTACGCAGTAGCTTAACTATGTTGGGCATCATTATTGGGAATGCCTCCGTGATCGCGATGGTGGGGATTGGACAAGGAGCGCAAAAGCTAGCTTCTGAACAGTTTGAAGCTCTCGGACCCAATGTCCTGTTTGTCATTCCTGGCTCTCGTGAAGCGCAACAGACAACGGTTGATTTTCCCAAAACATTGGTTTTGGAAGACGCTAAGGCGATCGCGACTCAAGTCCCAGCCGTTGCGGAAGTTGCCCCGCAAATTAATCTGAGATATTTAATCACATACCGCAATCGCAATAGCAATTCGTTGGTGACAGGAACGACCCCAGAATTTCTATCTGTTCGTAGCTTTAATGTTGCCAGAGGACGGTTTTTTACCGATATTGACATTAAACGCAATAACCAAGTTGCCGTTCTGGGTTCTGAAATCGTCGAAAAAATATTTGGCTACCAAGATCCGATTGGTCAATCGGTACGGATTAAAGATGTTAGCTTTGAAGTAATTGGGGTGATGGAATCCAAAGGTACTTTTTTGGGAAATAACCAGGATGATGCGGTGTTTATCCCTCTGAGTACGATGGCGAATCGATTGCGGGGACGCACATCTCCTTACGGCGTCGAAGTTAGCTGGATTGCTATTTCTGCTAGGGATAGAAATAGTATTAGTGCGGCTCAGTTTCAAATTGAAAACTTACTGCGGCGACGTCATAAAATTGTGGGTGAAGATGATTTTGGCGTTCAAACTCAGGAAGATATCTTACAAATCGTCAATACGGTGACAGGTGCATTAACGATCATGCTCGCCGCGATCGCAGCTATTTCCTTAGTTGTTGGCGGTATCGGCGTGATGAACATTATGCTGGTGTCAGTTAGGGAACGAACCCAGGAAATTGGACTGCGGAAAGCCGTGGGTGCTAGAGAACAGGATATTCTAATTCAGTTTATGATTGAGGCAATCATTCTCTCTGCCGCCGGGGGGATAATTGGAACGGCAATTGGTGTGAGCGGCGTTTTGCTTGTCGGTGCTGTAACGCCATTAAAAGCCGGCATTTCCCCCATGGCTATTCTCGTGGCTGTCAGCGTGTCTGGAGGAATTGGCTTATTCTTTGGCGTTGTTCCCGCCAGACAAGCAGCGAAACTTGACCCAATTGTGGCGTTGAGAAGTGCTTAGAAGTTCTACTAGTTTACTAAAAACACTGGAAATTCGAGAACATGGAAATACATCAGTGCCAATACAACTAAGGTGTAAACCGTTGACGTGCCAAAACCAATAAGTAAATCTTTTTTAGAATTCCGTCGCGTTTGCTCAAAAAACATATCTGTTGCCCCCAGTTGCATCATTAAGATTCCTAGAATGTTTGAGAGCCAGTAACCAACAGCGGTGAGCGGTAAGAACAAATCAGGAAAAATCCAACTGAACAGATAGGCAAAAAGGTAGGCAATGGGCATATTAAAAAATAAATCATTCCACCAAGATAATGGTGAGAGCATATAGCCAATTCCCATTAAAAATCCACCTCTAAATTTTTTTAGCATTGAATTTACCCGGTCTATCTATAGCTTTGATGAAATATCACGATTATAAAGGAAAAATACTATTTAGGCTTTTGTTATTCCGTAATTGTCTGATCAATGACAGATTGGGGCAGGGCGGGTTTATCAATATCTGGGTTTCCGGCATCCGATAGCGGTAAAACCCGCCCCTACAAACCAACTTATTATTTTTCTCTTCCTTGTCCCCCTGACTCCACTTGTCTTATTTATTAACCGTAGGACTTTATGCACGACTCTATCAATTTTCCATCATCCCTTCAGTCAACGTCAGTTGAGCCACCCATCATTATTCGTCTAGAAAATATCTCTAAGGTTTATGGTACGGGTAACACAGAAGTCAGAGCCCTCAGCCAAGTGAATCTAACCATAGACAAAGGTGAATACTGCTCAATTATGGGGGCGTCGGGTTCGGGCAAATCAACCGCCATGAATATTATCGGCTGTCTTGACCAACCCACGTCTGGACGCTATTACCTTGATGGTGTGGATGTTTCTCATCTGGATAATGATCAATTAGCTGGGATTCGCAATGTCAAGATTGGCTTTGTGTTTCAGCAGTTTCACCTCCTACCTCAACTTACCGCCTTGGAAAATGTGATGTTGCCTATGGTGTATGCTGGCATTTCCCCCCAAGAACGCCGCGATCGCGCTATGAGTGCTTTAAAGCGGGTGGGATTGGAAAACCGCCAGTTGAATAAGCCCAATCAACTGTCTGGCGGACAACAGCAACGGGTAGCCATTGCCCGCGCGATCGTGAATCAACCTGTATTACTTTTGGCAGATGAACCAACAGGGGCACTGGATTCTCATACAACGGCTGAAGTTATTAGTTTATTCAGTCAACTCCATGGGGAGGGAATTACAGTGGTGATGGTAACTCACGAACCGGATGTCGCTCGTTTGACTAAACGTATTGTTTGGTTTCGGGATGGTGAAGTTATTCATTCTGATTTGACTCCAGAGGAAATGATCCAAGTGGCAACGGCATAGTCACTCAAAACTCGTTCAGAGCGGGTTTAGTCGCATCTAGGTGAAACCAAAACGATAGTAGTGAAAGTGAGTTCCTACACAAAACCATGTTCCCTTGAGCGAATCGCAGGTTACAACTTAAGTTCCAACTGATATTGGTTTGGCTTTATTGTTACGCAAAAAACTCATAAAATTTTGTACGAAAGATTGACTGAGTGTTTGGATTTCGGATTCTTCCGTCAATTGTGCGGGTAAGGGTTCAACGGATTGAGTGGGTAGATTTCCTACTAATAACGGTACTTCTTCGGCTAAACCTACTGTGATCAGGGCAAAAGCAATTTGCTGAACTTTTTCTATCGGTAGTCGTAGTTCCCTGGCGATCATTTTGAGAGAAACCGTCCCTTTTGTATACTCCCAAATCTGCCATTCGATCGGATCGAGTCGGTAATGGAGTTGACTTGTCTTTGTACTGATTAAACCGCTATTGGGATCAGGTAATTTATCGGCTAAGGTATGCCAGTGTCGCAGAACCCGCAATCCCATTAATGTGGCTTCGGTGGCGGGTATACTTAACCCCGTCATTTCTCGTCCAGGTAAGAGTACATTCTGCTCAAATGTAAATTGAGCATCTTTGAGTTGAAACATGATACCAATTTGCTGTAAAACCTGAACTTGGAATAACTGTTTGAGATGTTCAGTTTGCAAAACTCCGTGATTTTTGAGGCACAATCCCAGGGGTTTTCCAGTTGGACAGCACCATTGGATTAACTTGGCTACCACGCGATCGCTAACCCACTTGTATTGCTTAATCAGTGCAACTAAACCTTGACTATCCAAGCGATTAGCCGCCGCAACAATACGACCTTGGTAGACCCATATATAATAAGGAATTGCTGGGCTGGCTAAGGCGGCGCGTAATGTGAGTAACCCAGTTTTTTTTCCTTGTTCAATTAAATGAAAAACTTCGGGAAGGGACAAATCAGATAAGTAACCTGTAATCGCCATTGTTTTAGATAGTTTTAGAATCAAACTTTAAAGAACACAATCACAGACTTCAATCAGGCATGACTGGTTGAATGTTAGAAAAACTAGCAAAATTTAATATTTTTTTAATCTTATCACAAGTTAACAATTATTCACATTAGCCAATAGTCTGAATTTTTGCGATTTATAACCTATGGAGGATGCGATGACATTCTCCCAGAGGCTCACAGGATCAATCATGATTTACAAAAATGGGATTTGCCTTCTGTTTCTTCTGGCATTGGGATGCTTGTATCTAGAACAGAGTGCTCTTTCCCATTTGATTGGATTATTTAGTTTTTATCTGTACTGTAAAAGATTTTTAGTAAAACTCTTGAACCTAAAAAAATACTATGTTTTTGTTTTGACAGCACAGTTTAAATAATGTTCAATTAATACAATTAGAGTATCAATAACAGAATCTTTTTCATTCGCATTTAATGTGACGAAAGGCGGACGAGTTTTTTCATCCACAAAACCTAGAGCGATCGCGACATTTTCTTCAGACCAAGCGCCTTCACAATCCCTGTGGGTCAAGCCAATTAGCATTGGAATATCTACCCTCTGTTTCATAAACGCTAGCAGCTTACGAGCTAAGCGAAAATCGCTGGGTCGGTGAGCATCAACTAGAATGATATAAGCATGGGCTTTGCGAATCAAGATATCCCACATAAAATCGAAGCGAGCTTGTCCCGGTGTACCATAGAGGTGCAATGCCATTTCTGGGGCAAATTGTAAGCGTCCAAAATCCATCGCTACAGTTGTTTTCTTCTTGATGTCAGTGGTTTGATCGGTTGAGACTCGATCCGTATCGACTACGGCAATCTCGCTAACTGAGCGAATGAAGGTGGACTTGCCAGCACCCACAGTACCTGTCACAACCAGACGCATAATTTCCACCGTTACTTGCTGCTCCTCAAGAAACCCAGCAGGTTTTGCATAAAGGAATGACTAACGCCAGAGACATTATCCTCCTTACCGCCGTGATTTGTTCCAGCAGCTACAGGCTCTAGTACATCTTCTGCCATTGCTTTAGAACGAGACAACGCCGTCATCATTGGGACTTCTTGGACTAAACCCACGCTGATCAGTCGGAATGCCGTTTGTTGAATTATTTCTATGGGTTGTTTGAGCTGAGTTGCCATTGTATTCAGAGAAATCGAGCCATTCGAGCGCTGCCAAACTTGCCCTTCCACCGAATCCAAGCGCAGATGACGCTTACCAATCACCACCCTAGACAGGGCAGAGGTTGGTTCTGGCAGTTTGTCTGCTAATAATACCCACTCTCTTAACACTCGTAAACCCA
Source organism: Coleofasciculus sp. G1-WW12-02 (assembly GCF_040219735.1). Classification (NCBI taxonomy): domain Bacteria; kingdom Bacillati; phylum Cyanobacteriota; class Cyanophyceae; order Coleofasciculales; family Coleofasciculaceae; genus Coleofasciculus; species Coleofasciculus sp. G1-WW12-02. The sequence goes on from NZ_JAVJRX010000098.1 coordinate 40,828, forward strand.
TCAGCGTGGCTTCGGTGGCGCTGAGGCTCAAGCCAGTCATTTCCGTGGTGGGCAAAGTCGCTTTAGTATCAAATTTAAATCGAGCCTCCCTCAACCTAAACAAACCACAGACTTGCCTTAGCACTTGAGCATGGAACAATAGTCTGAGTTGTTCCGGCGAAAGAAACGATTGAGTCTTTAAATATAAACCAATCGGAATATTTGCTGGACAACGGTTCACCTGCTCTCGCAGCACTTCCGGGCTAATCCAACCTCGTTGTACAATCATGGCAAGCAAGCACTGGTGATCCAAACGATTGGTCACCGCGACAATGCGACCTTGATGTAATAGCACATGGCGTACCCGTTTCTCTTGATTGTCTGTGTGAAATCGCAAGGTCAGCAATCCAGTTTTGCTGCCTTGATCCAGAAATTGAAATAGTTCGGGGAGAGAAAACTCCGACAAACAACTTGTAATTGCCATTACTTGTTCACTACTGTCTAAAAAATTGTCAAAAAAATAGGCAGCCTTTAGACTTATTGTCTTAGGTCTGAAAGCCGAATTGAAGAATAATCAATTTTTTGTTACTTTTCTTAGATAAATCATAAATATCTTTATGATCTATAGTAATCTATAGTAATCGTGTTATCCTTACCTTGGCAACATCAGTCAAAGGGCAACGGGAGCAATCAGAATAAGTTTACACTGACTGATTCAAGATTGGGTGTCGATGCTTAGGATTCTTTCGGTTTCAATGAGTTGTCTGCCAGCAGCGCTTTAGCTTACCTCACCGACTTGATGGCTCTGGGATTGAATCTCTACCCCGATTTGAGCTTAAACTCAAGTCTACACGGCATTCTGAACAAACTCTTCGGTTGGTGAACAGAGCATCCCACCTCGTCACAGCCATGATAGAGGTAGGAGATCAAGTGCAGTTCCCGTCGTAGTCATGAATTATTCGGCAACCTGTGATTGAGTGTCATAAGCTCCTGATATTTTCCGGATCGGATCAAGCGCTGCTTTGAGCTCTGGGATCACCCGTTTAATTTCCAACAAAAGTACACCTTGTTTCGCCGCTTTGCTGGCTAAAACGAGTAATACAGCATATTCGCCGCAATTGGTCAAAATACCATAGCCGCGATCGCCCTCCACGTAGATACGATCAAGATAGCCTCTGGACAACTCTGATCCAATCCGCTCTCCCAACGACAGCATCGCTGCTGACATTGCAGAAACTCGTTCTTCGTCCATCTCATTGGGTAAGCTTGAAGCCAAGGGTAGCCCATCGGGAGACACCAGAGCTGCTCCCTGAACCTCACTGGTGCCAGTGACAAAATTTTGCAAAATGCTCTCAATTTTCGTCGTGTTAATGGTCATTGTCATCATCCTCGATAAGTCTGGGTTTGAGCTGGTGAGACAGTCAAAGGGTATGAATACTATCAGAACTATCCATTATTCAAGTATTCAACTCTATCTCACAATCGAACTTATCACGGACTTTTTCGGATGAGGAGACAAAGGAGCAGGGGGAGATGGGGGTTCTGTAGGAACCGATTTTACCAATCACGTTCTGTCGATGTCGGATAGGGGGCTTGGGAACCAAGCCCCTACTATAAACTGGGGGTTTTTCCCGTTTCTTCCTGGCTGGGAACGGGTTGAACAGGGCTATAACCCATATCTCCAGCGACTTGGCGTAGGCAGGAGATTTGTCCCTCGAAATCTAGATTTTCGATTTGGGATAGAATCCGATTTACCTCTGGACTCGCTTTATAGTTGCGGGGGATATCGACAACAGTATCACCCATTCCTTGCGCCCATGCGTACCAGGCTAACAATTGGTTATTTTCACTCAATGCCCCGTATGCCCGTGATACTTGTGTATCTTCACGATTGACAATTTCTCGCATGGCGGCTAGCTGCTGATCATCGGAAAGGTTAAAGAAGTCTTGCATCAGTTGGGGGGAGATTTCCGCATCAGCCGCCGTGGGTGCAGCCGGTGTGATCGAATCGCCCATTTTTTCGTAGATGTAGTAAAGTAACGCTAGTTTGTCATCTGTACCCAAGCCCTCAAATGCTTGGGCTACGTTTTTCGTCTCCTGAGAACGGGCAGGGGTTACACCAGTCGGTTGAGTAGAAGCCATATTTTTTATTTCCTCTGTTACAACAAAATATCTCTACTCTTATGTTTACCAAACTTTACAAACCGGGATCGCCCTCCGATCGGTAGAGTTTGCTTAAGATCTGTGGTGGGATCGGCATCTTCCTCTATCCAGAGATGATGAAGTTGGTTGGAAGACACAGACAATGACTGCTGAATGCAGGATAATGGGCAAAGCTTTCACATTTTGTTACCTTAGACGTTCCTCTCTGTCAAAGCACTTATTTTTTCATCGGCTATGCGGACTCATTATTGCGGCGAATTGCGAAGTAACCATGTTGGTGAAACCGTTACCCTGTGTGGTTGGGTAGATCGGCGACGTGACCATGGGGGGGTGATATTTTTAGATTTGCGCGATCGCACGGGTATTGTACAGATCGTTAGTGATCCTCAGCGCACGCCGGATTCTTATCAGAATGCAGAAGCCGTGCGGAATGAATATGTGGTGCAAATTACTGGGCGTGTGAGTCGGCGTCCAGAGGATTCGCTCAATCCTAATTTATCCACGGGTGAAGTAGAAGTGTATGCGGATCAGATTAAACCGTTGAATACAGTTCGTAAGCAGTTACCGTTTCAGGTTTCCACTGCTGACGCCGAAACCGTGCGGGAAGAATTGCGCCTCAAATATCGGTATTTGGATATTCGCCGCGATCGCATGCGCCAAAATATAGAATTGCGCCATGAGGTGACTAAGGCGATTCGCCGTTATTTAGAAGATGAGCAAAGCTTCATTGAGGTGGAAACCCCCATGTTAACTCGTTCCACACCGGAAGGGGCGAGAGACTATTTAGTTCCCTCTCGCGTGAATCCAGGGGAATGGTACGCATTACCACAATCGCCGCAATTATTCAAGCAATTGTTGATGGTTGCCGGATTAGACCGTTACTATCAGATTGCCCGTTGCTTTCGGGATGAAGATTTAAGGGCAGATCGTCAGCCAGAGTTTACCCAGTTGGACATGGAAATGAGTTTTATGTCCCAGGAGGAGATTCTCCAGCTTAATGAAGGGTTGATCTGTCATATCTTTAAAACAGTAAAAGGGATTGAGGTTCCCCGACCTTTTCCCCACCTCACCTACACTGAAGTCATGGAACGCTACGGTACGGATAAACCCGATACCCGCTTTGGCTTGGAATTGGTAGATGTCTCAGAGTTGCTGAAAGACTCTGGATTTAAGGTATTTTCCGGTGCAGTAGCGGCTGGGGGTAAGGTAAAAGTATTACCCATTCCTGGCGGTAACGAAAAAATCTCCAACGTGCGGATTAAACCCGGTAAGAGTGGTGACTTATTTAACGAAGCCACCGCAGCAGGCGCTAAGGGTTTAGCTTATATTCGGGTGCGAGACAACTGGGAAATTGACACGATTGGGGCGATTAAAGACAATCTCACTGAGGAGGTGAAACAGAAACTGCTAGAGATGACAGGGGCGAAACCCGGTCATTTACTGCTGTTTGGTGCGGGTGATACCGATGTGGTGAATAAAACCTTGGATCGCCTGCGCCAGGTATTGGGTCAAGAGTTGGGACTGATTAACCCAACGAAAATTAATTTACTCTGGGTGACAGATTATCCGATGTTTGAATGGAATGCGGATGAGAAGCGCTTGGAGGCAATTCATCACCCCTTTACCGCGCCTCACCCTGATGATATCGATGATCTGAAAACGGCAAGGGCGCAAGCGTATGATTTAGTGTATAACGGCTATGAAGTCGGTGGTGGCAGTTTGCGGATGTACCAACCCGATATTCAGAGACGAGTATTCGACGCGATCGGGTTATCACCAGAAGAGGCTCAAAATAAGTTTGGTTTCTTACTGGAAGCCTTTGATTATGGCGCACCTCCTCATGGCGGAATTGCCTATGGGTTGGATCGGTTGGTTATGTTGTTAGCTGGGGAAGAATCGATTCGGGATGTCATTGCGTTTCCCAAGACGCAGCAAGCCAGTTGTTTGTTAACGGAAGCACCCGCCCAAGTGGGAGATAAGCAGTTAAAAGAATTGCACGTTGCTTCTACCTATAAGCCGAAGAAAGCGTCTGGGGTAAATTAGGTAGTTTGTTTTGGCAATAGTGTAGAGACGTTGCATGCAACGTCTCTACATTTTTGGGTGGGAATCAATCAAAACGAATGACAAAGTAACCCCTTTTACCACGGCGGCGATTAAAATCGCTGCTACACAAACAAAGTCCGCCTACGCGGACTCAGTATAGCGAGGGTGGGAAACCCAGATTCAGTATGCCAAATGACGTAGCTTGCTTCTTTTCGGGAGCGAGTATGACAAATGACAATCCCGACCGTTAAACCTGTGCTGACTGACCGAATTACAATTCTTCTTTGATCGGAGAAATAGGCAAATACTTCTCAATTATCTCGCCTAAGCCTAACCCCAAACAACCAAACCCCATGCCCAACATGATAATACTTAACTCGGCACTGTGAAAAAAAGCTGCGTCTGGTTTCGTCAGGGTCAAGATCAGCATTGACAATGCCGACAAACCACTGATGATTAATGCCAGTCGGACACTACTCGCGGCGAACGTATAGCGTCCAGTTTCAGCGACGAGGTAAGCCGCAAAGGGAACCCAAACGGTTGCTACATATAGGGCATAAAATAAGACAATTAAACTGATAATTGCACCGCCTTTCCAGGCGACGGCTAATCCTAAGACTGTATTGATTATGGAAACGAGTAGCCGATTTAGTTGAGAATCGGGAATCAACTCAAAGTCCAAAACTACCTTAGTCTGCACCCGCAAAATACTACTCCCGACGCCTAAAGCGGGTACGATTAACGATAAAATCAACAACTGTCCCCCCCATTGAGTAGCGCCTCCACCCAGCCATAATAAAATCCAAGGAATTATTTCTTTTCCATCAATATCGGTGGGCAAAATTCCAGCCCTTTGGCTAGCAATCACCACCGCAGACGGTAATAATGCCAGAAATAGAAATAATATAGCCGCCAAGATACAGCCCAGATAGAGGTTGCGTAAATCCTTAGCTTGCACGACAAATTGGTGATATTTCATATCAATTAACACCAGCAATACTGTCGATAAGGAGATGCCGATTAAAGAAGGAGGACTCATCTGCTGTAGTGCGGGGATGAAATCTACCGGGGCGTGTAAATAGAGGGGAACGGCGTGCAATTTCGCGATCGCGTACAATAATGCCAGGATATTGAATCCCAATAATCCCCGGCACAGCCAACTGGCTTTCTCAATTGGGAGTAGAGAAGAGAGCAGAAAGACCAAGGCTAAGCCTAGCATACTGGTCTGCACGGGTACATTTAAGACTTTGAGGATAAATGCGCCAGCAATAATTTGCACCGCAAAAATCCCAATTAGCGATAACCAGGACATGGTTCCCACCAGCACTTTGACGGGATGTCCGTAGCGGTTTCCCAGTAGTGTCCAGATTGGTTCAACTGACCGCCAATAGAATCGAGCAAATCCCAGGAGGATAAGGGTACCGAGGGCGATGGAAATCGGATAGAGGCTACCCGCCCAACCCAAGGTCAAGGCTTTTTCGGCAGTTCCGAGAACAAATCCCAAACCATAATGTGCCGATACCAGTAAAGCCGCGAGAGAAAAGAATCCGAGTTGTCGAGTTTCAGTGTGATTCACAGATGACAAGAAAATAAGTCATAGCGGCTAAAATATGTCCCCGATCGCGATAAGCTTCAACATAGTCAGGATCGATCTGGATAGTTTGGCTGTAATCTGCGATCGCGCCTTGATAATTAAACAGTATGTCAAAACTCAACAGATCTGATACCCGCTCAAATTTAAAGTGGTCACCTCTAACGTACCTAAATCAACGCAACGGATGACATGATTATTCGTGTCAGCAATATAGAGACGAGCCGCGATCGCACTGACTCCAGAGGGCTCGGCAAACTGCGCCTCATGACTCTGACCGTCTCGGTGTCCCGCTTGTCCGTTCCCTAACAAAGTCTGACAGCTACCCGTACTCGGATCGACGCGCTTAATTTTATGATTATAAGTATCGGCGACCCAGAGGTAATTTTGGGTATATTCTACCCCTAAACAGTGCTGGAGTCGTACCTCTGACTTTTGACCATCGCGATCGCCAAATTCAAACAGTTCACCACTGCCACAAATTGTCCGCACTGGTAAATTATTAATCAGACCCACTCCCCGAATCGAACTCACCTCACTATCAGCAACGTAGAGTTCTCGACCATCGCTGGTAATCCCACTGGGTTGAGCAAAGGCGGCTTCATGGAGTGACCCATCTAGACAGGCTTCTGCACCTGTCCCCGCATAAGTGCCAATCTCACCCGTTTCAAGCTGCATTTCCCAGATTTGGTGGGAACCCGCCATCGCAATCAACAGGCGATTATCAATTTTTTCAATATCCCACGGTGAATTCAATGCTGTTTGTAACCCTAAGCCGCTATGGGGTTGAATCTGGCGACTTTGCTCTCCAGTACCCGCAACGGTTTCAACTTGCTCAGTTTCTAGATGAATGCATCGCAAGCAATGATTTTCCGTATCCGCCACGTAAAGACGTTGATTGTTGGGATCTAGCGTGATACCTTGAGGAGCAAAAAATTGGGCTTCGGCAAAAGTGCCATCCGTCAATCCTGGTTTACCTGTACCAATAATATTTAATACCTCACCTGCCAAATTACTTACCACAATCCGATGATGACCCGAGTCAGCAATAAATAGGCGATCGCTAAATTCATCAGCAAGGACTTTTCCAGGAAATGCTAAGGGATTGGTGAGGGGGTGTCGCTGTTTTTCCAAGGTGAAATGAAGTGGCTGCATCGTTATTGTGTCTTTTTGCTGGTGTTTCTGGATCAGTTCCCCAATAAGTTGATCGAGAACTGCTCGATTTCCTTCCCCCGCCACATCTCTAATCACATAACCTTCCGGGTCAATCACGACTAACGTGGGCCACGCCCGAACTGCATATTGCTGCCACAGATTAAAAGTAGAGTCTACAACAACGGGATGCTCGACATCGTAGCGAAGAATTGCCTGACGAATATTTTCTGCGTCTTTTTCGTTATCAAATTTAGATGAATGAATACCAATAACAGTAAGACTATCTTTATATTTTTGTTCTAAATAGTTTAAGTCTGGCAGAACATGGAGGCAGTTAATACAGCAGTACGTCCAAAAGTCAAGAATCACCACTCGCCCTTTTAAATGCTTCAGGGAAAGTGGGTGATTTGTATTGAACCAGATGCCGTCTTGGGGAAGTTCTGGCGCTCGAACCCTTGGGGTCATGCGATTTTCAGTGATTGTTGATTGTTGATTGTTTATTGCTTATTGCTGAGATCCTAACCTAACGTTCACCTTCCGTTTTCCCAGGGTGTGTAGGGGCGGGTTTCACGACTATCTTTTCGGTTGTACCCAGATGTGGCTAAACCCGCCCCGACTAAGGATGCGGGAGCTTTTTTTGCACGGGGGAGACCCAAGGATGCAGGATCTTTTGTTACAGGGGGGAAGCCAGAAGATGCAGGAGCTGTTATTCCCATTATTTTTCAATTAATTCGGGTAAGGTTGGTGGCAAGTCAGTGTTAGGAATGACGGGTTTAATTGTTGGGTTTGGCGAGGGAATTGGGGTTTCCTCTTCCGATGAAAGAGGTTCCGGAGGTAACGATTTATCGGGAGTTACCGATTTTTCTGTCGCCTCTTCTGGGGCGGTTTGGGTTGTCTGTGGGTTCGATTCTGTGTCCTCTGGAACCACCTGGGATGGCGGTGAGGGAGTTTTGAGTTTTGGAGTTACAGGTTTTGTATCCGCTTGAGGTTCCTCTGAGGATGTTTGGGTTTTATCGAGGAATGTGGATACTTCCGTTTCTAACTGCGATTCGGTTTCCTCAGTCATAATATCCGATGCTTCATCAGGAGTTGTCTGGGGTGGAGTTACAGGTTCTTTATCTGCTTGCGGTTTCTCTGAGGATGTTTGGGTTTTACCCAGGGGTGTAGATGCTTCGGGTTCTGGCTGGGATTCGGTTTCCTCAGTAACGATATCCGATGCTTCATCAGGAGTTGTCTGGGGTGGAGTGAAAAGTTCTGTATCCGCTTGCGGTTCTGGCGGCGACTCCGTTTTCTCTGGCAAAACTTCAGGTTCAGGTGACGGTGTTTCTAGTTCTTCTGGTTGTTCAGTGGATGGGGTAGGAGATACTGTGGGTTTTTGGAATCGTTCCCTGATGTTTTGATAGAAGCGATTCAGAAAGCCACGGGCTGGGGATTTTTCTGTCGGTTTGGCTTCAGGAGTTTCCAAGTCTGTAGCTAAGGGGACGGTTTCATCTGGCGTAGCGGGTTCTACGGCTGTGGGAGATTCTTCCCCTGTCTTGGGTTCAGGTATTGGTATTTCTTCAACAGGTGTTTCGGGTTCAGGGGCGGGAATTTCTTCGGGTATCTCTGGTTCAGCCGTTGGTTTTTCTTCAACAGGAGTGGGAGACACTAAAGGTATTGGTGTTGGCTCTACCGTTGGCGGTGGAGTGGGTGCAGGTGTAGGTGTGGGTGTTGGTGTGGCTTGAACTTTATAGTTGGGATCGATAATGCTACGGGCGACTTCAGCAGAAAGCTCGTTCCGCATTAATTGGGATAGGGTGTCATTGCCCCTTGGCTGGTAATTAATTAGCCGCGCTGTGTTGTTGTAAGCGTTTTTAACTGGATTTCCTTGCTCATCCAGAAACTCTAGCTGCACCCAGTTTTTACCGGGTTTAAAGCCGTTGAGATAAACGGAGTGCCAACGATCTAGGATAAAACTTTCACCATTGATGGTGACGCGAATTTGCCAATCTACGATCTCGTCTTCTGGGTTTTCCTGGGCGACGAGGTGGAGTGGAGCATTAGTCACATAGAAGTCGAGCAGGATAGGCTCAGCACCATAGCTACCTTTGGGACGGCTATAGGTTAATAGAGGAAGGTTAGACGCCGGATTATTATCGTCAGTTTTGGTAAATAGGTGAAATGTGGTCTGAGCATAAGCGCCTTCATTTTTAAAGCTTTCATGCCAAGGACGAGCCGCAAAAACTCTCAGAGTATGGGTTCCGGGGGATAAGTCCTCAAAGACAAAGGGTTTTTCTATGTCGTAAACCGGAATATAGGGCTGATTGTCAAGAATCAGATGCAGATGAGGACCCATGTCTAGTTCCGGGTTTTTGAACAGGGGCAAGTCTTGCACCTGCAATTGTACGGAGACGGTGGTGTCTTGAAGAAGTTGATCCGGAGTGGGACTCAGGATGGTGACTTGAGGTTGATAGGTTTCTAGGCGGCGATTCAGTTGCTGAATGACTGGGGGCGGTGCGACTTCTGATAGTCGTACCACTGGCTCGGTTGGCGATGGGGCTTCATCTTCAAGTGGTTGTAACGTCTGTGCGCTTCCGCCACATGCCACGAGTCCCGCTATAAGCACCACCACCAGCAAGACTGAACAAATTGCCCTCACTGTTTTCCACCAGAGATTCCTAGCCAACACACCATCTCCTCAACTAATTCTGCTCATTAGGAACTATAGCGAACAATGGCTCATCCTCTACTGATACTGATGGATGAGGGAGATGGGGAACAAAGGGGCGCAGGTGCAGGGGAAATAGGTTTGTGAATCAACAAATGACGTAGCTTGCTTCTTGTCGGGAAGCGAGTATGACGAATGACGGACGAATCTGAGATTAAATCCCTCAATTGTTGAGTTTTGTAAAATTTACCGACCACACCCTTGACTTTTTGGGGAGTTTACTTACAGCAAAACCCAAAGTAGACCTTGATTTGCTGAAATTTGAATTTTTGTTAAGTGCAGCCCAAGACTTCCTCCAGCAAGACCTATCATCAACAAAAGAGTATCCCCTGAATTTCAAAGGGGATATCGTTTTTCCAGGAAAGTTACGCACAAAAGCGGTGCTTTCCGCTAAATTGATAAAAAAGCAAACTTCCTTTGGGATATTTCTTGTTCCTTGTATATAGAGGAGACTCCTGATGACAATCAGCCCTCCTGAGCGGGACACGAAGGCAAAGGTAACGGTTGATAAAGATCCAGTTCCTACTTCATTTGAGAAGTGGTCTAAACCTGGTCATTTTGACCGTACCCTAGCCAAGGGACCAAAAACCACTACGTGGATTTGGAACTTACACGCGAACGCTCATGATTTCGATAGTCATACCAGTGACCTAGAAGATGTATCGCGCAAAATTTTTAGCGCTCACTTCGGTCACTTAGCGGTTATTTTTGTCTGGTTGAGCGGCATGTATTTCCATGGCGCTCGGTTTTCCAACTACGAAGCTTGGCTTACTGATCCGATCAATATCAAGCCAAGTGCTCAAGTGGTATGGCCCATTGTGGGTCAAGACATTTTAAATGCGGATGTCGGTGGCGGCTTCCACGGCATTCAAATCACGTCAGGATTCTTCCAAATCTGGCGTGCATCTGGAATCACAAATGAATTCCAACTCTACTGCACCGCTATTGGTGGTCTAGTCATGGCAGCCCTGATGCTGTTTGCTGGCTGGTTCCACTACCACAAGCGGGCGCCTAAGTTGGAATGGTTTCAGAATGTAGAGTCCATGATGAACCACCACTTAGCTGGATTGTTAGGTTGTGGCGCATTAGGTTGGGCGGGTCACCAGATACACGTCTCTTTGCCGATCAACAAGCTACTCGATGCTGGGGTTGCTCCTAAAGATATTCCCCTGCCTCACGAGTTCATCCTGAACAAGAGCTTGATGGCAGAGTTATATCCCAGTTTCGAGCAAGGGTTGAAGCCGTTCTTCACCCTGAACTGGGGGGTATACTCGGACTTCCTAACCTTTAAAGGTGGCTTAAACCCAACGACGGGTGGCTTGTGGCTCTCAGATACCGCGCATCACCACTTAGCGATCGCGGTTCTGTTCATCATCGCCGGTCACATGTACCGGACGAACTGGGGCATCGGTCACACCATGAAGCAAATTCTAGAGAACCACAAAGGTCCATTCACTGGTGAAGGACACAAAGGTCTCTACGAAAACCTGACCCGGTCGTGGCACGCCCAACTAGCCATTAACTTGGCAATGCTGGGTTCGCTCACCATTATCGTGGCTCACCACATGTACGCGATGCCTCCGTATCCGTACTTAGCCACAGACTATGGTACACAGTTGTCCATCTTTACCCACCACATGTGGATTGGGGCATTCTGTATCGTTGGCGGTGCGGCTCATGCGGGGATTTTCATGGTGCGGGACTACGACCCAGTAGTTAACCAGAATAACCTTCTGGATCGGGTGCTCCGTCACCGGGATGCAATTATATCTCACCTCAACTGGGTGTGTATTTTCTTGGGCTTCCACAGCTTCGGTCTGTACGTTCACAACGACACGATGCGGGCTTTTGGTCGTCCTCAAGATATGTTCTCCGATACGGGAATCCAGTTGCAACCGATATTTGCCCAGTGGGTACAAAATATCCATACCCTAGCGCCTGGAGGAACTGCACCTAATGCGCTAGAACCCGTTAGCTATGCCTTTGGTGGCGGGATTGTCGCAGTGGGTGGCAAAGTGGCAATGATGCCAATTGCGCTGGGAACGGCGGACTTCATGATCCACCATATTCACGCTTTCCAGATTCATGTCACCGCACTGATTCTGCTCAAAGGTGTGCTATATGCCCGGAACTCTCGTTTGATTCCTGACAAATCTGCACTCGGCTTCCGCTTCCCCTGCGATGGTCCAGGTCGGGGTGGTACTTGCCAAGTATCGGCTTGGGATCACGTCTTCCTTGGTCTGTTCTGGATGTATAACTGCATCTCGATTGTAATTTTCCACTTTAGCTGGAAGATGCAATCTGATGTGTGGGGAACAGTCGCACCAGATGGTACCGTGTCTCATATCACGGGCGGTAACTTTGCCGCTGGCGCAATTACGATTAACGGTTGGTTGCGTGACTTCCTCTGGGCGCAAGCCTCTCAGGTGATCAACTCCTACGGCACAGCGTTGTCAGCTTATGGCATCCTGTTCTTAGGCGCTCACTTTGTTTGGGCATTCAGCTTGATGTTCCTGTTCAGTGGTCGCGGCTACTGGCAAGAGCTGATCGAATCCATCGTTTGGGCGCATAATAAACTAAAAGTGGCTCCAGCTATTCAGCCTCGCGCTCTGAGCATTATTCAGGGTCGGGCTGTGGGGGTAGCTCACTACCTCCTAGGAGGAATTGTCACCACTTGGGCATTCTTCCTGGCGCGAATCCTAGCAGTCGGATGACGGCTGTTTGAATCCAAAGCACTATAAAGCAAGACACAATGTCTTGCCTGTCTAGACCCTATCCCAAACTGGAACTTCGGTTCCAGGGGGTCACAAAAGACAGAAAACGAGCAGCAAAAGCATAAGTCTCTGTAGGATTTCCTAAAGAAAGACAGATGGCAACAAAATTTCCGAAATTTAGCCAGGATCTCGCTCAAGATCCGACTACACGTCGAATCTGGTACGGAATTGCCACCGCCCATGACTTTGAGAGCCATGATGGCATGACGGAGGAAAATCTTTATCAGAAGATTTTCGCCTCTCACTTCGGTCATCTTGCAATCATTTTCCTGTGGACTTCTGGCAGTCTGTTCCACGTCGCCTGGCAAGGCAACTTTGAACAGTGGATTAAAGATCCACTCAACGTCCGTCCGATCGCTCACGCGATTTGGGACCCTCAATTCGGTCAACCGGCTGTAGATGCGTTTACTCAAGCCGGTGCGTCTAACCCTGTTAATATTGCTTACTCTGGGGTGTACCACTGGTGGTACACAGTGGGGATGCGGACAAATGGGGATCTGTATCAAGGGGCATTATTCCTCTTGGTGCTATCTGCCGTCTTCCTGTTTGCAGGTTGGCTGCACTTACAACCCAAGTTCCGTCCTAGCTTGGCTTGGTTTAAAAATGCTGAGTCTCGCCTAAACCACCACTTAGCGGGTTTGTTTGGGGTGAGTTCCTTAGCATGGACAGGTCACCTGGTTCACGTTGCGATTCCCGAAGCTCGGGGACAGCATGTTGGCTGGGATAACTTCCTGTCCGTCAAGCCACACCCAGCGGGTTTAGGTCCGTTTTTCACGGGGAACTGGGGCGTTTATGCCCAGAATCCAGATACGGCAAACCATATTTTTGGTACCTCTGAAGGCGCCGGATCTGCGATTCTCACCTTCTTAGGTGGGTTCCACCCCCAGACCGAATCCCTGTGGCTGACCGATATTGCTCACCACCACCTAGCGATCGCTGTTCTGTTTATCATTGCGGGTCACATGTACCGGACGAACTTCGGTATTGGACACAGCATGAAAGACATCTTGGCAACGCACAATCCCCCACCGGGAACCCCGTTTGGTGGCATGTTGGGTGAAGGTCACAAAGGAATCTACGACACCTATAACAACTCGCTGCACTTCCAGTTAGGCTGGCACTTGGCTTGCTTAGGGGTAGTGACCTCGCTGGTGGCGCAACACATGTATTCGCTGCCGCCTTATGCCTTCATGGCGCGGGATTATACCACTCAGGCGGCGTTGTATACTCACCACCAATATATTGCTGGCTTCTTGATGGTTGGAGCCTTCGCCCACGGAGCAATCTTCCTGGTGCGAGACTACGACCCCGAAGCGAATAAGAACAATGTGTTGGCACGGGTATTGGCTCACAAGGAAGCAATCATCTCTCACTTGAGCTGGGTTTCCTTGTTCCTCGGATTCCACACCTTGGGTCTGTATGTTCACAACGATGTGGTTGTGGCATTTGGGACTCCTGAGAAGCAAATTCTGATTGAACCAGTTTTTGCACAATGGATTCAGGCGGCTCACGGGAAGCTGCTTTATGGATTTGATACGCTGCTATCTAATCCTGATAGCATTGCGACTACAGCGTGGCCCAACTACGGGAACGTTTGGTTACCCGGTTGGTTAGATGCGATTAACGATGGTACGAACTCCCTGTTCCTGACCATTGGTCCGGGTGACTTCTTAGTTCACCACGCGATCGCACTCGGTCTGCATACCACCACTTTGATTTTGGTCAAAGGTGCGTTGGATGCCCGTGGTTCTAAGCTGATGCCGGATAAAAAAGACTTCGGCTACGCCTTCCCCTGCGACGGTCCCGGTCGTGGCGGCACTTGCGATATCTCCGCTTGGGACTCTTTCTATCTAGCGATGTTCTGGATGCTCAACACCATTGGTTGGGTGACCTTCTACTGGCACTGGAAGCATCTGGGAATATGGCAAGGCAACGTAGCCACATTTAATCAGAACTCAACCTATCTGATGGGTTGGCTACGTGACTACCTCTGGCTGAACTCCTCTCAGCTAATTAACGGGTACAACCCGTATGGCACGAATAACCTGTCGGTTTGGGCTTGGATGTTCCTCTTAGGACACCTGATCTGGGCGACTGGTTTCATGTTCCTGATTAGCTGGCGTGGTTACTGGCAAGAACTGATTGAAACATTGGTTTGGGCGCACGAGCGCACGCCTCTGGCGAACCTGGTTCGTTGGAAGGATAAGCCAGTTGCTATGTCCATCGTTCAAGGTCGTGTGGTTGGTTTAGCTCACTTTACTGTGGGGTATATATTAACCTACGCGGCGTTTGTGATTGCCTCGACTGCGGGTAAGTTCGGTTAGCGAACTGAAGCTTTGTAGGTAATTAAATAATCCCCTGCCTTCGGGTGGGGGATTTTTCGTTGGGGCGAAAGTAACCCTCTTTTTACCCCGGTGACTGGAAGTCACGGCTACACAAACAAAGTCCGCCTACGCGGACTTAGGAGAGCTAACCCAGATTGGGTTGCACTTACACCAGGGAGAAGTTAAATCCATCATTCTATGCAGCTATGGGCTTCAAAGTTGAAATTATCGGTTTTCCTCTTCTCTATTAGTGTATCGCCTCTACTCCTCCAGTATTTCAACCACATCCTCAATCATCACATCAAAGGTTCGAGCCAGCTTGTGAATAGCGGTAAAGTCTACCATTGACAACTCGGGACGGCGAGCATAGCTTTTGACCGTGTTGTACATCACGCCAGAACGATCAGCAACCTCCTTGAGCGTCCAGCCTTTCTCCGCCGCCAGTTCTCGAATTTTCAGCCTGACTAAACCCATACTTGACTATCGGTGCAATTGCACCTTATGATAATTCTGATATATAAAGCGATCGCTTTCCCAGTCTGACAAACCTAAGAGCGATCAAAATGCCTATCCTTGAGGCATCAACAATCAATTATAAAAGGTAATGGGATGAGTAACTTAATCACAATTGGAACGCAACCCAAAACGTTAACCTTCGAGCAATTCCTGGAATGGTATCCAGAGGACGGACGATACGAACTTATTGATGGGAAAATTTTTGAGATGCAGCCAACAGGTCAGCATGAAGATGTTACTGAATTTCTAGTCGAGAACCTCACAACTGTGAGTCGGAAACTACAACGGCGTTATCGTTTTCCTCGACGCGCTTTAGTCAAAGCACCCAGTTGGGAAACTGGCTATCTTCCAGATGTTATCGTGGTTAACCGCGATGCCCTCCAGACTGAACCGTTGTGGGAAAAAGCGGCAACGATTCAAAACGGAAAATCTATTCCTTTGGTCGTGGAAGTGGTCAGTACCAACTGGGAAAACGATTACGCCCGAAAGTTGGAAGATTATGAGACAATGGGTATCCCTGAATATTGGATTGTTGATTATTTAGGACTAGGAGGTCGGCGCTATATTGGATCCCCGAAACGACCAACGCTTAGTGTTTACCAACTCGTTGATGGTGAGTACCAGGTAAGCCAGTTTAGGGAAAGGGAGCGTATTGAATCCCTAATATTTCCGGAGTTGGACTTAACGGCTGACCAGATTTTTCAGGCTGGGGAATAAACCAAAAACTTAGTGCTGACGGACAAATCATCATAATAAATGTGCGATGAGGTAATTGTGCGATCTCATGTAGATGAGGATGCTCCCACTAGAGGCTTGCCATAAAGCTTACCACTATTTCCCATGCGATCGCGTTTCCTGATGCTTCGGTAAATTCCAGAGTATTCCTCGCCTCATCATCACCCAGCTATGACCACAGTAATGATTAGCCTCTAAGATAAGAGATAATCACTGCTCCTTTAGCTAAAAGTTTATGTTACGTGATCTCACTATACAAAACTATCGCTGCTTCAAGAACTTTCATATCGATGGGTTAGCACAGGTTAATTTACTCGTGGGTATGAATAATTGTGGGAAAACTACATTACTGGAAGCGGTGTATCTATTCGTTAATCAAGGCAATCCTCAGTGTTTAGGATATTTACTGTATAACCGAGGTGAACTGGTTGAGCGCTCCAGTTTTAGCCTGCCCGGTGAACCCCCGCGCCCTTTGTCTTACTATCAAATTAGCCATCTATTTTACGGTCATGCACCGAGCTTAAATTCAACAATCCGTTTTAGTTCAACCCAAGATAATAATTTACCAGTTGAAATCATTAGACAAAAAGCAGAGAACCCTAAAAATATAACTCCCTTTGAGTTGGTTGTTCGATTAAACTCAAAAGAGGTAACATATAATGTTCCTGTATATTCGGATGATTTAATCGAATATAGATTACTGACATTTCCTGGATTTCCCAATCAATATTATGGTTCATCGAAGCTAGAAGACAAATTCATAAATAAAACTTGGTTTATTCCAACTAATAATTTAAACAATCAGAATATATCTGATATGTGGAATGATATTACTCTCACACCAAAAGAAGATCAGGTAATAAACGCATTGAAAATATTAGATGAAAACATAGAGCGAATTAGTTTTACAAACAAACCCAACTTCAACAGTGGCATTTTGTGTAAGCGTAGTAAAGAAGAATATCCAATTCCTCTCAGTAGCTTGGGCGAAGGAATGCGACGCATTTTAAACTTAGCCATGGCAGCAGTGACAGTTGAGAATGGTGTCTTGCTGATAGACGAAATTGAAACGGGTCTATATTATGAAGCTCAAACTGATATGTGGAGATTTATACTAGAAGTAGCCCATGAATTAAACATACAAGTTTTTGCGACAACTCATAGTTGGGACTGTATCTGTGCGTTTCAAGAAGCTTTGGATGAATTAGATGATCCATCAATGGGCAAATTATTTCGATTGAGTCGTAAGGGTGAAGATATACGTCCGGTTGAATACGATTCTGAAAAGTTGGGTGTTGCTGTGCGTCAAAGTATTGAGGTGCGCTGATGCCCAAAAAAACAAAACCTCATCAGCTATTGGTTGAAGGAAAAAATGATCGCCATGTGATTTGGGCTTTGTGTAATCAATATCAGTTGCCAGAAACATTTTCTGTAGAAGTAGCGGAAGAAAAAGGGACAGAGGGGATAGAGGCACTTTTAGCTGGATTACCAGCTAGAATTGATGAACCCAAATTACAAACATTAGGAATTGTTGTTGATGCTGATCAAGATTTACTGGCACGATGGCAAGCTGTACGAAATCGACTTCTCAACAGTGGATATCAGACGATTCCGACAGTACCTCCCCCAAATGGCGGGGTGTATACACAACCAGACAAACCCAAAATAGGCATTTGGTTAATGCCTGATAATCAACTTCCTGGAATGTTGGAAGATTTTGTTGCCCATCTAATTCCTTCTGATGATAGTTTGCGTCCAAAAGCCGAGGCGATTTTGCAAGAGATTGAACAGTTAAAATTGAATCGTTACACGCCAATTCATCATCCCAAAGCCTTAATTCATACGTGGTTAGCTTGGCAAGAAACACCAGGAATGCCAATGGGACAAGCCATTACCGCACAGGTACTGAGTTATAATGCTGAAATCGCGACAAAGTTTGTTGAATGGTTAAAACGTCTATTTGAGTTAGCGGATACTTCAGAATGAATGTGGCAAATTAAGCGTTAATGACGAATGAAAAATGTCACGCATTCTTGACATTTTGTTCTGTCTCTTCTTCTGATTCATCTCTGACTTGGAAATACCAGTAGAGGTTGGCAACGGCTAAGTTTGAGGCTTTTTCCAGGTTTGCCGGGACTAAGGTTTTGTAACCCGCGATCGCAGCTTGATGAGCGGTGTACGTTTCCCACTCTTGACGTAACTCAGGTTTGATCATAAATCGCAGTTGGTCAAGCAAAGATTTGGGATGAGATTTTTGCTTGAAGTTCTCATAGAGTATTTGTTCGGGGGGTTCTGCTAAGACGTTTGGATCTGCACTGGCGTCTGGGGTAGCTGTGGCGTCTGAGTTGCTGAAGTCGGCACTTTGAAGCAGTTTGACTTCCGATGGAGGAAGCGAACGCATCCAATCGACCTGATTTTGCCAAGACTCTAGTACGAGTAAATCATGGTCATGAATTCGGGTGAGTTCAGGGAAGAGAAAATCTAACTCGTCTTCGGTTTCACAGCGTTCAATTACAGTGAGGGCATCTTGACGGATTTTATCCTGGAGATGAGAGAGGCGATCGCTCACGGCGGCTAACTCATTTTGCTGTTGATAAGAGAGTGCGATCGTCTGATCAATTGCCCAAGCACATTCGTGTCTTCGCAGTTGTCCGGCGGCACAGGTTTCTGATAATAGGCGAGGATTGTTATAATCGGCTAATGCTTCTGATAAGGTCTGCCGTGCATTGGCTAAGTCTGCGTTTCTGATACTTGTATCTTGGCAGGACATAGCAGTTTTCATCAGCTTGGTTGCTTCTAAGAACCGTCCATAAGCCTGAATTAAGACTAAACGATGCTGCTCAAATTTGATATCCTGGGCAACTTCGTCAATGTGTTGAATTATTTCTGTCCCTTGGTCTTTTAGGGCTTTTTTGAGGTCAATAAAGCCGTCTCGAACATCAAGCTTTAGTTGTTTTACGTCTTGCCTCAGTTTCAAAGTCTGCCACAGGTTCACGGCTGACAGTGCCACTCCTGCTACAGTTCCCACACCAATCACGGCTGTCGTAGCTTGCAGAACTCCCAAACTAGCTTGGACAGCTTGAAATCCCCCCTGAATTTGATACATCTGTCCTGCACTCATTGCCATCTGGGGAACAGCGACTAGCGGATTCAGTGCAGCACCACTATTATTGAGGAGACCGACTGCATTACCAACAAACCGACCTGTTGCTGCATCTCTAGCTAAACCTATGGGTACTCCTGCGGATGTAAAGACTTGGGCGTACTTGCCAGCAGCAAGACCAGCCTGAATTACCGGGGGAAATTGAAACAGCATTGTTCTGTCTGAGTGGAAGTTCTTTTCTTAGAGCTTAACCTGTCGTATTAAGAAAAATCACTATGTTTATCGAAACTTTAAACACTTTGAGAGAATACTAGGCAATACTAGAGTTAAACCGATTCGCTCACAAAGATTATGGATACAGCGCTAGTTAGTCCGGAGGCGGTTGCTCTATTGTCGCGGATTACTGGGCAAAAGCTCAATCAACGGCAACTCACTCCTCCCGTAATCTTCTTGGCAGCTTTGGTGACGGTTCTGATGGGAGTGATGTTTGCAGATGGTAAAGTTACCGATGAAGAGAAGCAACAGCTACAGGCGATCCTTGACAATTTAACTCCTTCAGAAAGCAAACTGCGTAAATTGGCACAACTCCTACTCAAGGGAGTTAAACAGCATCAGGTTTATAAAAAATTAGATCAGTTGACGACACTGACAATCCCGCTTTCAGAAGCAGAAAAACTATTAGTCATTAGCTTTGGCTATAAAATTTTAGCTAATACTAGAGGTATAAACTCTCGTGAAACAAGCTACTTGCAATCTCTCACCAACCAGCTAGGGGTTAATTCTAAATATTTAGCCGTTCTTGAAGCTGGATTCAGTGGACAAGAAACTATTAATCTAGAAGCCTTACAACAATTTCACTCTTTCCTCAACTCAGCTAGCTTTCAATCAATTGACCCCTTATTTAGTAATGCTGCTAGCTATATCCTAACCGAGTTACCTGCTATACCCCCATCCCTCGGCAACCAGACAGTTAACAGTTATTCCCTGGAACTGCAACAATCTGCTACTAAAATCAAGGAATCCATTCAAGTCTGTTTAAATGAGCTGGATCAAGCTGAGACTGTTTTGAATACCAAGCCAAAAATTGCGAAGCTAGCTAAACAGGAAATTTTGGAAAAACTAGGTGAGTGCAGTGGGCTTTATGTCAAAATATGCAATCTAGATGATAAACTCAAAAATCAGACGATCGAGCAGGCAAAAACATCTTGGCAAGAATGGTTAGATAAGCTGAAAGAGGATTTAAAAGAGGAGTGGTTTTCTGATGTTAGTCTTGAGGAGCAAAAGGTTGAAGATAAAAATAAGCTAGCTCGAGACTATGCTAAGGAGTTTAGTCAAGACCTGATGGCTGAGGTGGATAACTGGTTTAATGACTTGATCAAGCTAAACATCCAATGTATTGATCAAGATTTAGAAATAATTTTAGAAAATCTAATTTCATTTAATCAGGAGATAACGCCTGACTTTGGTACTCATGTCATAAATGAGATTGAAGAAGTTAAGAAAAACTTATATAGCACTACCGAAGATTTTCACGATTACTTTGGAGGGGATGAATCAGAATCTGATTTATTAGGGTGGATAGTTGATGGAACTGGCTTTATTGTAGGAGCGGTGACCAGTGGAATTGCAGGAGTATTTAAATTTGGTGGTCGAGGAAATGATGCGCCCCAGCCTTCAATCAAACAAAAAATTTTTGAGAAAGGTTGGGAAAAATTTGTTCAATCCCAAGATGAAATTTTAAATAAAATCCAAGAGATTATTGTTTTAGTTATCGATAAAAAAATCCAATCAGCCACTGATATTGCTGAACAAGCCGTATCATACTATGAAGAATTTCTAGAGCGGCAAGGCAGATACCAGGAAGAAACAGAACAACAGCGTAATGCAGAGAAAGCTTGGATATCCCAACAGCGTCAAGAATTGGAAAAAGTGCAGAAGAATATCGAGGTAGTTTTATCAATGCCGTCTTCTTGAAGAAAAAAGTGAGTCGCAATTGCTAGCGTGGGGACAATTTGTTGCTCTGGTAAAAGGACTGCTCTCAACAGCAGACTTACAACACCTGCGCCAAGCCTACCAGTTAGAACAATATTGGTGGCATCACTTTTGAGAAAACACTGAATCTGGCTTAACTAGAGTAGAATAAGACTATTGAACATGAACACTAAACTCGTTGAATCTCTCATCCAAGTTATCCTATCTCTCTCGAAAGAGGAGCGTAATTTACTTGAGGAAAAGCTGTTTTTTGAATCATCAAACCTTTCAACTGGTGACTTGATGCAAATGGCTCAAAAGGGTGGCTCGTTCAACTTCCTGTATGACGAACCCGATCTGTATACTCAAGGGTGATGGGGAACCCATATAATGTCTGTCAAAAAAGGAGATATTGTTTGAGGACTGCTATTATTGTTAACACCATTTATTGAGCGTTGGCGAGCAGCCATCATTATGAGCAAAGCCAGGATTCTTGACCCATCCGAGAGCTATACCTTCAGTAAATATGCCCAATTAGCCTACGATAGCGCCGATATCCTCGCTGAATTCGGTGTTACCCTCAAAAATAGCTCACTCCAACTTCCACAGCAGTTACCAATCGATCTACAACCACTGAGAACAGAACTGCAAGAAAATCTCACTTTGGTAGATCCTGTTTCCGAGATGGCTAGACGTAAAGCAATGATCTTTCCGATTCTCAAGACGATTTGTAAGTTTATCCAAGTACCACTCAAAATTGAATATCCTGTGCGAGTGAACAATTGGCTCAAAGGCAGTTTTGATTATTTCATTCCTACTGAACAAAATTTATTAGTCGTTGAAGCGAAAAATGCCGATTTAGCAAGAGGTTTTACTCAGTTAGCGGTAGAATTGATTGCTCTCGATCAATGGACTGATTCAACAGTTCCTATGCTCTACGGCGCTGTAACAACAGGGGATACCTGGAAATTTGGTATTTTTCAGCGTCAAGAAAAAATAGTTCACAAAGATATCAACACATACGCCATTCCTAGCGATCTGAAGTTGGTGCTTTCTGTTCTATTTGGTATAAGTTTGAGTTAGGTGGAGATTGTGCTAGTTTCAGCATATCTTAGTGTTACTGTTTTTCCAATACAGTTAGGGTGACACAAATCGTTACAATAAAGGCAGTGGATTTTCGGAAAACCTATGACGGCAACATTGCTTGCGCCACCGGATGAAATTATTCACCTGTCGGGGATTAGCTGGCAGACTTATGAAACGCTCCTAGAGGAATTGTGCGATCGCCGCCTCCGCCTCACCTATAATCGTGGCAGTCTAGAAATCATGGCTCCTTCTCCAGAACACGAATTAAGTAAAACGGTTATGGGGCGCTTCGTAGAAACTCTAGCTGAAGAGACAAACCTCCCGATTTATCCCCTTGGCTCAACAACCCTCAAACGTCCTGAACTGAGTGGTGCAGAGCCAGATGAATGTTTCTACATTCATCAAATTGGTGCTGTTCGAGGCAAGAAACGACTTGACCTAACTAAAGATCCAGCCCCCGATTTGGTGATTGAAATTGATGTTACGAACACTTCCCCAAATCCTCTTCAGGTTTATGTCGATTTAGGCGTAGCAGAGGTTTGGATTTATAACGGGGTAGCTCTGGTCATTCAAACCCTGCAAAATAGCACTTATATTACCACCAAAACCAGTCAATTTTTCCCCAATTTACCTATTCCAGAAATTGCTGATTTTTTACAACAAGCTCAAACAAAAGATTATTTGGAATTGGTTAGAGCATTTCGGAGTTGGGTAAGACGTAAAATGGCTGAATAATAAAGACTTATCTATGATATACTACTCCTCTAAAATCTCAACCAAATCCTCTACCATCACATCAAAGGTTCGAGCCAACTTGTGAATAGCCGTATAGTCTATCATTGCCAGTCCCGGTGAGCGGGCATAGTGTCTGACTGTGCTGTAGACTAATCCAGAGCGATCAGAGACTTCTTTTATAGTCCATCCTTTTTCTTGTGCAAACTCTCGAATTCGCAACCTGACTAAGCCCATACACTCTTGACAAAAGATAACATTCTATCGTTTAATTGGAGAGTCTTCAGGTAAAAGCGATCGCTCTCCGAGTCTGACAAACGCAAGAGCGATCGCCTCAATGTCCCATTAAATGGGAAGTACTTACTATGTTATCAACACATACCACAAAAACGCCCATCTTTGGAGCGTCAAAACTAAATTACAAATCGTCCACCCATCACCCCCTGGCACGATTCGTCACCGCAGAGACAGTTGCCTTGCTGTTTAACCTCTCTCCTGACGAGATTTATCGTATCGAATGCTGGCAGCATATCGTTTATGTTCACGGCAAAGGTTTGAGCCGATTTGTTAGCTACGCCGACTTCCCGCCAATCCTGGAAGCCGAACCCCCCACCCCTCAAGACATGGTTCGCTGGCGCAAGCGCTGGAAATCTCCAATTGCCCCTGAATTTTGGACAATATTCTATAGATATCAGTTCAACCGAGCCAAAAGTGAATCGCAATTGCTCGCGTGGGGACAATTCGTTGCCCTTGTCAAAGGGTTGCTATCAACAGCCGCCCTACAACACCTGCGCCAAGCCTATCAGCTAGAACAATATTGGTGGCGTCACTTTTGAGAAAACACTGAATCTGATCGCTCTCCCTCAAAGATACAAAACTTAATTTTAGAGTCAGGTGAATTGTATCTAATTACATTGCCGTAGACAATTAGGCGTGGTAAAGTTCAATGTGGTGTAAAAGTACAGTAAACCCACCAATTTACCGTAGATTAACTCGGTACAATTAAATCACGGAACTGGAAAAAAGACAGGACTGGCAGGAAGACTGGGAGTTTAGGGACATGGTAAGTGCGATCGCACAGAAAACTCAACTGGATATAGAGCGGGTCAATGGACAACTCATTGATGCCGATGCCACCTCAATGGTTAAATGGGCAGCCGAAACCTTTGGCGATGGTTTGGTGATGAGTACTAGCTTCGGCATCCAGTCAGCGCTGATGCTGCACCTAGTCACTCGCATCGTGCCTGACATTCCGGTGATTTGGGTTGATACCGGGTATCTCCCCCCAAAAACTTATAGATTTGCTCAACAGCTAACTGAACAATTAAATCTCAACCTACAGGTATATCAATCGCCCATTAGTCCAGCCCGTATGGAAGCCCTCTATGGCAGACTCTGGACAAAAGATGATCCCGAAGCGCTGAATCAGTATGACTATATACGTAAAGTCGAACCCATGCAGCGAGCATTACAAGAGTTAAACGCAACAGCATGGCTAGCCGGATTGCGGGCTCAACAGACACATCACCGTCAGACATTGCGTCCAATAAATATCCAGTCTGGGATGTACAAAGTATTACCCATTCTTCACTGGAGTAGCCAAGATGTCCATGACTACATCACGGAACATAATCTTCCCTATCACCCCTTGCGGGAACTTGGCTATGCGACTGTCGGTGATTGGCACTCTAGCCGCCCAGTAACTGCGGAAGATCAGCACGAACGCGATACCCGCTTCCGGGGAATTAAGCAAGAATGTGGTTTACATCTACCACAGACTCAAGGTGAAGCCCAGAGTCTCGATTCCAGTTCGCTTTAAGTTGAGCTTGCTGATAGCCTCGTTCCCAGGCTGAGCCTGGGAATGCTACGGCGGAGGCTCTGCCTCCCGTAGTCGCAGCAGCCGCCAATTGTTGTTACACCAAACGGCGCTCTAGGGATTAGTTTGGTTAGATTTTGTTTGATTTTGTAGCCTTGCGGGAAGCCATACCGACACCTGCAAGTGCGATTAAGCCCATGATAGAGGTAGGTTCAGGGACAGACTCAGAAGGATTAACTTGATCTCCTGTGACTAAGATGTTATCAAATGACAGCAGTTCTGTTGATGCCGTAGTGTTAAGCTGCACTTTCACCTGTAATGTACTGCCATTACCGATCAATTCATTCACGGTTTGATTCGTGAAAGCTCCAGACTGGGTAATTAATTCAGCCGCTAGAAACTCGACATCATCCAATAAATATGAAATGATAAAGTAATCTTTTTCACCAATCGGGCTGTTTTCCTCGTGTTCAAAACTGGTATTACTAGCGAAAGCGTCCAATGATAAAGCCAGGTTAGTAAATCCAGAAATATCGAGTGCTGGACTGAACCACGCTGGAAATAAGGGATCAGGATTGCCCCCAGAGGTACAGTTTACATTAGGACAACCTGCATTTGTATCACGAGCAGTGAAGGCTTCAGCCTCTACTCGGAAGTAATC
Organism: Coleofasciculus sp. G1-WW12-02; assembly: GCF_040219735.1. Lineage (NCBI taxonomy): Bacteria > Bacillati > Cyanobacteriota > Cyanophyceae > Coleofasciculales > Coleofasciculaceae > Coleofasciculus > Coleofasciculus sp. G1-WW12-02. Next base: position 66,184 of record NZ_JAVJRX010000098.1, read on the forward strand.
ATTTGAGTCAAACAGAGCCGCATCGTTTAACTCAATTGACCAATCCACGCCCACTACGTCTGTAGCCGCTCCGCCTGTTGCGCCTTTACCGTTTTGACCTGAGAAATCTTCCCCATACAAGGTAACGGCTTGTGCATTGTCAGGAACAACTATTACGCCGAAGACCAAACTTAAACTTGCCAATAACGTTTTGTTCATAATACTCATAACTGTTCTGTTTTCTAGAGTAGAGTTATCAGCTAAGCAAAGCAAGCGGATCAAGTTGGCTTCATCATCTTTTCATATAACCCAAACTGAAATCCGATGAAACCCTTTCCTGAAAGAGTTTCCCAGATGTCCTGTTTTACTGAGGTAGACTGTAAATTAACAAAAACTTTCCTGATCCCATCCTCAAAAAGACGCCATTCCCAGCATCGCCGTAAACGCCCAATAGGAAATCCAGCCACTGACTAGAACCATCACCGGAACAACTAGCGCGGCTGTCTTTTCCGATAAATTCGCGATTTGCGTGCAACCACTATAAAGCGTCAGAACCGTGTAGCAGCCTGTGAATACGGTAATAATCACCATGAGTTGACTCGGCATATAAGAGGAAATACCATTGGCGATCGCTAAAATACTTAAGGGTGTTAGTGTCGCCCCAGCTAGGAAACTATCCCCCGCCAAACTACCCGGATGACGCCGAATTAATCGAGCGATCGCACTCATCGCCGCTAGGATGATAAACGGGATCATCCCCACGCCGATTAAGGGAACCAGGGAGACGGAAACCATATCGCGCCAACCCGTATAAATACCCCAGACAAAACAAGCATCAAAAATCACCGCCAATAGTAATCCTACCACCATGGCTCGTTGCGAATCGAGACGGGCAAAACTGGGCAATAGTCCCCCCATGGGATTGAGTAAAAAAGATCGGATTGTAAAAAACGTGTCCCTCAGTAGCCCCATTAGATAACCGAGAGGATTTCGTTTAGTGAAAACTCCCCCTTTTCCTGGTGTTTGCTTCAAAGTTCGCAACGTTTCTTGAACTAACTGATATCCCGTTTTATCCCCTTGTTCACCTAATAATTGTGCCGCTTGTTTCAAATCCGCGATCGCGCCTGCAAATTCTTTTAAATCTTTATGAGCTAAACCTCGCTGATAATAAGCTTTAGCATGATTTGGACTATAGGCGATCGCTTGAGTATAAGCATCAATCGCCCCTTGAGTATATCCCAGTCGATAACGCGCTCTCCCCTGGTAGTAATAAGCTGGGGCAAACTGAGGATTAATCCTTAATGCTTGATTACAATCTTGCAGCGTTTCCCTAGCATTACCCAGTTTATAACACCCTGCGCCCCGTTCCACGTAGGCTTCCACAAAGCGAGGATTTAAGGAAATCGCTTGATTACAATCTTCAACCGCCCCCTGATAATTTTTAGCCAACGCCTTACTAACCGCACGCACATAGAAATCTTGAGCCGTCATTGACTCAGTTTTAGACTGATTTGGCTGAGGTTGAACCTCTTCGTCATACTGACGCCGCTTTACCCCATCCGAAAGCACCTGATACGCCTCACAAATCACTTTAAATCGATCTGTGGCGTCTGGATTATCAGGATGCAAGTCTGGATGGTATCGACGAACGAGACGACGATAAGCTTTTTTGATCTCCTCTACGGTTGCGGTGGAAGAAACGCCCAGAATTTGATAGTAATTACGAGAATCCTGCATCTGATTTTATAGAGACATGCCATTCTACGTCTGTTATTAAATGGAGTATTCAATAAATACTGTGACTACGACCATCCTTGCCAGTTATTCCTCCAATTTTATAAAATCTTCATTCCAATCCGCCCAATCCCTCTGCGTTCCTCTGCGTAAACCTCTGCGTTCCTCTGCGTTAAAAAAACATCATTCCATAACCGATTTAACCGAAAAGGGCGCAAGGCTTGCGCCCCTACCTTTAGATTTAACTAACAACCCCCGAATGACCCTTAATTTCGCCAATCGGTTCAAACCGTCCCTCTAAATATTTACTGAGAAACTCTTCTGCGATCGCGAAAAAGTGAAGCCGATTCTCTGGACGGGCAAATCCATGTCCTTCGTCGGTGTAAAGGGCGTATTCAACCGGTTTATTTGCCTTTCGCATCGCTTCGACAATTTGTTCACTTTCGGCTTGTTTCACCCGTGGATCATTCGCCCCTTGACCAATCAGTAATGGTTTCTGAATCCGGTCAATGAAAAACAAAGGCGATCGCGCTTTGAGAAACTCCTCCTCTGTATCCAAATCCCCCAAGCGATGGGCAAACATAGCTTTCATTGGTGCCCAGTAGGGGGGAATACTTTGCATTAAAGTAACCAAGTTACTCGGACCGACAATATCCACCCCTGCTGCAAATACTTCTGGGGTATAGGCTAATCCCACTAATGTGGCATATCCACCATAAGATCCGCCCATAATTGCCACCTTATTGGCATCAGCAATCCCTTGGTCTACAATCCAATTAACGGCATCAATTAAATCATCATGCATTTTTGCCGCCCATTCACGATTCCCGGCATTTAGGAACGCTTTCCCATAGCCTGTAGATCCTCGGAAATTGACTTGCAGCACCGCATAACCCCGATTTGCCAACCATTGTACCGTTGGACTATAGCCCCAAGTATCTCGCGCCCAAGGTCCACCATGAACCAAAAGCACTGTGGGTAAATTTTTCGCCTCAACGCCAACGGGTGTGGTGAGATATCCGTGAATGGTTAAGCCATCTCGCGCTTGGTAGGAAATGGGTTCCATTGAGGCGAGTTGCAACGTTTCTAGTTCAGGTTGATTGCTAAACAGCAAGGTGTGAGATTTAGAGTCACGGTTATACACATAGTAATAAACCGGACCATTATCCGTGGCGTAGCCAATTAACCAAGTATCATCAGCTAAGGTGCGATTGGTGATAGCAAATTCACCCTCTCGGATTTGCGCGATCGCGTTAAAATCATCGGCAATGCTTTCATCGAGGACTTGCCATTCCACTTTATCCTTGTAGAATGACACTGCCTGAATTCGGCGCTGAGTCGGATGGATAACCACACCGCCGATATCATACTGCTCATCAGCCGCCATTACCGTTTCTTGGCGGGAGGCTAAATCTAAAGCAATTAACCGTTGGGCATTAGCATCGTGTGATCCAGTAATATACAGGGTTTTGCCATCCTGAGAAAAGGTTACGGCAGATCCTTCATCATCGGGTCCCCAGTGGCGTAGTTGTTCCCAGGATTTATCGGAAGTCTCACGAAATAAAAGATCGGAACCGCCATCTGGAGTAGCTGCGATCGCAGCCCGAATCTGGAATTGAGCATCAGCTACCCAACTGACAATATTACCGGGGTTATCGGTATCAAACTCGACTGCCCCATTATTTAGATTAACCCGATACACATCAAATTTTTGGCGATCGTTGAGATTCATTCCCACCAAGATTTGATCGGGAAATTCTGGATCAAGGTCAATGGGTTGGGCTTTCACGCCTTGGAAGGGGGTTAAATCACGCACTAACTTAGATTGGACATTCACCAAGTAGAGGTGAAAGTTTTCGTCGCCGTCTGAATCTTGCAGATAAATAAGCTGGTTAGGATTATATGTCCAGACATAAAGGCGAATCCCTCGCTTTTGATCCGCCGTTAGTTGCTGATCATCATCTTTTCCCACGGTTCGCAACCAGACTTGCAACACATTCTTCTCATCCGGGGCGACATAAGCCAAATACTTCCCATCGGGGGATAGCTGAGGGCGGGTGCGATCGGGGTTCCCGAATAGGGTTTCGCGGGGAATTAAGGGGGGTAGTGCTTGAGATACTGAAGAAGTTGTTGCTGTTACCATCGTAGTTTACAGGTTCAATTGGTTTGGTTGTCTTAAGAGACACTGTAACGAATCTGGCGTGTTAGAAGCTACTTAGGGGTTTGTAGTTGCGCTGTCTTCGCCATAAACTTTGCATCGCCACAACAAACGCTTCAGGAGTGTAAACAAAGGGCGCAAGTCAGTTTAGGGCGCACGTCAGTTTAGGTTTAGGGCGCACGTCGGTGCGCCCCTACGGTTAATCCGAATGGAATTGAAAAGCGTACATTTTTATATCGCCGAAACCATTGATATACCGTAGGGTGGGCATCGCCCACCAACATACCAGTCAGTACCATTCCGGTTACTCAATGTCATCAAACTGTTTGAGAAAGGTTGCTATTTAAAGTTTTATCATTTGCCATTGTCGGGGCGGGTTTAGCCGCTTAATTTTGGTATCTACCAAGAAACTATCAACAAAACCCGCCCTTTATCATAGATTTGCAGGAGAGTTGAGTTGAAACGGGTTAGTCTCAGTAGCTGTAGACTATGTGTTAGAAATAGAAGAATATCGCCTGCTCAATCGAGTCCATGGAACTGTTGCGATCGCAAAACCGAATCAATACCTTGATGTCTCACTTTGTCACTCAGGTCAAGGGTGCTACAGCGATGACACGAACAGATCCTAATAAAGTAGCGGAAACAATACTAATTCCTCTCTTCTCCGAAGTATACGGTTATACCAATCTCCAAAATCTGAATGATACAGAAGGGAATAACTACCCAGGAATAGATTTGGGAGATAAGACGGCAAGAGTAGCATTTCAAATCACCTCAATATCCAACAGTGAGAAGGTTAAAAAGACACTGCGGAAGTTTTTTGAGTACGAGTTGTATGAGACGTATGACAGGCTAATTATCTATATACTAACGGAGAAGCAGCAGTCTTATTCGGGCAGTGGCTATGATAAAATCATTCAAAATAAGTTTACCTTTGATAAAGACAAAGATATTTGGGATTACCGGGATATCCTCAAAGCCGTTGCTAACCTCCAAGTTAATCAAATCCTACGAATTGAAGCCATTTTAGAAGCAAACTTTGGCGAAGGGAGAAGACCGATTGAATGGGAGGTTGTGGATAAGGTTGAGCAAACTATCAGCGAATACACCCAGTTATTCGTGGGGCGCGAGGAAGAACGCCAGAAATTAGACAGATTTTTGCAGGAAAACTTCAGCGGTTTATTCCTGATAACGGCTCCCGCAGGTTTTGGTAAAACGGCACTGCTGGCTAATTGGGTCAAAGAATGGCAGAACAAAGATTGTGATATTGCTTACCATTTTTTCACAGAGAGAACTCGCTCTGTCAAAAGTGCCTATCGGAATCTAATCCGACAACTTGATGTTGATAACGAGTTTGCTTATGATCTATCATCTAACAATATAGATGACTTACGCAAAATACTATATAACTGCTTAAGATCAGGAGAACGAACAGAAAAGCCTTTGATTATGGTGATCGATGGCTTAGATGAAGCCGGAGAACCTTTTCTTCCTCCTTTTTCCAATCCTTTGCCAGAAAATGTATTTGTAATCGCTTCAGCTAGAGCCGAAAAAGGACAAGAGCAACAATATTTAGAAGGCTGGACAGATAACGGCGAACCGCTACATCTTGAGCGTTTGTCTAAGAGTGCGATCGCGCAGTGGCTACGAGAAGCGGGTAATGGTGAATTGGCAGGATTTGCAGACGATACAAGCTTAGTTAACCAACTCGATCAAATCACTCAAGGCTTTCCACTTTACCTGAGCTGTCTGATTGATGAATTACTTCATCATGCGCCAAAACAGAGACAGGATGTGCAGGAATTATTAGCACATACACCTAATAGCTTTGAGGCGTATGTGAAGCAACAGATAAAACGATTAGACGAACTAGACTTACCAGACGAACGGTGGCAGTTTTTTGCACTATTGGCAGTAGCGAAAGGCGCACTAACCAAAGAGGATATTAAAGCCGTGACAAAAATGCGCGATCGCCAATTACGGCAGATGCATTTATGTTGGCAGGTAACGCGATGGATGAGAATTACAGCAGACAATCTTTATGCTTTTGCCCACCCCTTACTGGCAATAACGTTTGCTGCACATTTAGGTGATGAGGCTGAGGATGCTTTGCAGGATTTGATTGACTATTGTAGCCATTGGCAAAAATACCAAAGTCATTATGCTTTGCGGTATTATCCAGAACATTTACGGGAGGAAAAACGGTGTGAAGAATTATATGCGATCGCGCGGAATCCTGACTTTGCGGCTACCCAAGGCGAACAGTTACCTGATGAGCCTGATTTGCCTTTGAAGACAGTACAGACTGCTTTATTGGGTGCTGCTGATCAGGATGATGCGGGTGGGATGGCAGAGTTTCTACTGCTACACGCACAGCGACTGAAGCAAATAACCGTGCAAGATTCACCGTTGGAGGCGTTGCGGAAAGGCAGTCTACAAAGAGCATGGAAATTGGCAGATCAATTTGAGATTGAGCGTTGTATCCTATGGTATTTACTCTTAGCCTGGGAGTTAAAGGATGAGGGTAGATTCAATGATGCCCGAGAAACGTTAAAGAAGTTGCAAAAGAAGGATTTGCCGCGTTTTTCAACAAATTGGAATATTAGTTGGCAAGGTGATTATGCTGCCTACATTATGGCTTATATTTTTGATATAAATAAGGATACCGCCACAGTTCTAATTCAGCAGCTTTTCGAGAATGATCACCGTCGTATTTTGTGCAAAGCTCTCACCGAACATGGGAACTTTGATGATGCTCTTGAAACGGCAGATATGATTAATCAAGTGTTGGATCGAGTGTCACATCTAGAAGGCATAGCGAAGGCGCAAGCCGCAATAGGGCAGAGGAATGCATCACGCTCCACCTTTGGTAAGGCTCTTGAGATTATACACAAAGTTGCCCCCCATATATTGTGGGTAGATGAGATGGTAAGCATAGCAGAAGCACAAGTCGAAGCACTAGAAGATGTAGACGCCGCACGTAATACTTTAGAAAATGCTCGTGCTATGCTACAGAATGTTGTTACTCTTGCCGTCTGGTACTAGAAAAAGCTTTAGCTTCTATAGCCAATGCACTGGCAGAAGAAGGGTTAACTAAAACAGCAAGAGTGACTTTTGCCAAGGCTCTCCAAATTCTTCACCAAGAAGCTGAAACGCCATTTCTCCAAAGTTTAGCACTATCTGATGTAGTAGATGTACAGGTTTCAACTGAGCAGAACGACGCAGGAAGGAATACCATCAGCCTTGCTCATCAGATTGCCAAAAAAATTAATAATCCAGCCAAACAAGTAATTGCCATGGCGCGAATAGCCAAGGGACTATTTAATATAGGAAGTAGGAAAGACGCAAGAGTGATTTTTGATAGTTTTCCTGATATAGTTGAAACTATTAAAATTCAAGCAGAACGTGTAAATAGCTTCAAGGTCATAGCTAATATACAAGTTACGATACAAGAATTTACGGGAGCTTTGAATACGGCACAGCGAATTGAATTTCCAGAGGTTAAAGCAAAAAGTTTAGGAGTTATTGGGAAGGCTTTGGTAGAAGCTGGACACGAAGAAGAATATCAGACAACCTTTACGACTGCCCTTGAAATTGCAGAAGATCGGTTTTCATTCATGGAATGGTTGTGGGTAGATATTATGTGTGAAAAAGCAATGGCACAATCATTTATAGATAAAAAAGCTGCAATAAGTACCTTGAAAAAAGTTAGTAAATTTACACAAATACATGGTAAGCAACGAGATAAGTATTTCTCGAAAATAGCAAGAGCAGAGGCTCAAATAGGATTAATTTCTCATGCCCTGAAAACCACAGACAATATTGAAGACAACGTGGAGCGGTTGATAGCCCTTTCTTGGATTGCCTTGAGTCAGTTTGAGCAAGGAAAACAAGAAGAAGTATTGAAAACTCTCACTGTTGCCCTTCAGATTAGAGACAAGATGACAGAGGATAAACAAAAACTTATAAAAGCGCTCAAGACGATTGCAGGGATACAGGTAATGGCAGGTAAGGGAGAAGACGCAGTGAAGACAGCAGAGAAGATACTTACAGAGCGTAACTTGTACCTACCGGGAATTTCTTCATGGCTAGTCAAAACAGGCGACAAGGAAAACTTTAAACGCTTATTAATCCCCTGCGCTTACAATGTTGAAACTGCCTATCAAATGTGCGGATTAATAGCGCAACTCTATCCTGAACAAGCAGAATCAGTGGCAAAAGTCGTTACAGATTTGAATTAATTTAATTATGATAATTGAGCGCGATGCCCAAGCAGACAGTTCATACTGATATTATTTAGTCCGCGAAGGCGGACTTTGTTTGTGTAGCCGTGACTTCCAGTCGCCTCGGCAAAAACGGGATTACTCTGTGTTCTCCACTTCCGACTCCGTAACATATTGATTCGCCACAGCTTCAAATGCCTCTAAGGATTGAGTTGTCACCGCCTGAACCAGAAGAGTCCCTAGCACCTCAAGATCCTCTATCTTCCCAATTAATTCCTTCAATTCCTGCGGAATATTTTCAAACCGAACTTCAAGTATACGAATAATAGATCCTTGTTGTCCCTTCCTGATTCCGATTCGCTCAACACTGGTAATATAAGGCATTTTCCTATCCTCTTCTAACGTTTGTATTTCTTGCCACAATCGATCCTCTTCTCTCTTCGGTAGGGCAATAAACCAATCGATTAATCGAAATAATTGAACGATATCCTCTCGCTTATACCCCCGCTCATATAAACTCTTAATCAGAGACAGCTTGCTTTCATATCCAACCCCAACATCTTTCCCTGCAACTTGGGCAGAAAGGTGCGCTTGTACTATCGCCGCCAATGGGTTTTGACTACTCGCAAGCTCATCCATACTGTAATCTAGCAGTTTCACCACCGGAAATTCCAGTATTGCCCGACAACCCCACAATTCACGCTCATACCGACTGGGGCGCCAACCCGGTTGCTCGTCGCCGAGTATCCCCAAACTCACCACACTGCGACGATACCTATCGAAAATCCGGCTGTGGTACAAGTACATCCGTTCACTAAACTCACTTTGACGCTGTGATTGCACCTCCACATGGACAAGAACCCATTGCTCCTCCCCGCTACGACGCCAGACTTTCACTAGCTTATCCGCATCTCTCCTACCCGTTTCCGTCTCTCGCTTGATCTGTTGTAGCTCAGTGTCTAAAAATTCAAACCCTCGTTCCCAATCAATGTCCTCTTCTATCTGTGGATAGAAAAAACTCAAAAACTCCCGAAAATATAGCGAAATACTTTCCTTCCATGGCGAATCATATTCGCTCATTTTAGTCACTCCTCAATTTTCATCTTTGCCCTGATTTAAGTGAATTTATCGTTATACAATCTCACTGTTTTTTATTACCCGCCTCACCCCTAATAAACAGCCTTTGGCATCAAAATTTTAGGAAAGGGCGACCCAATAGTCTGTAGGGGCGAGTTTTACCGATAACATGTCAGCAAAAACGGGTAACTTATGTAAACCCGCCCTGTTTCTGGTATTGTTAATTGATGCAAGCAGGTCGCCCCTACAGGTTGTTAATACCCTTGACTAATGACAAATCATGGACATTCGGGATGACGCCCCCCATTACTACAGATATATTGCAATTGATTGGTATCTAAATTTTTAGCCCGGGCAAAATTCACCCCCTGCACTTGCGCCCCCGACGTTGTTGCTGGAGGTTGTGTGATAAACTGATCTGACTTAATCGGTGTCGCTGTGGCAAACATCGCCCCCAGGAAATCCGTTCCCGTAATATTCGCCCCCCGTAAATCCACCGCACTCAAATTGGCATTCTGTAGCTTGGCATTTTGCAATTGAGCCTGATTCAAATTCGCCTGAACCAATTTCGTGGAACTCAAATCCGCATCCTGTAACTTAGCATGACTGAAATTTGCTCCCGATAAATCAGCCCCTTGCCAATTCGATTGGCTCAAATCCGCAAAGCTGAAATCTCCGCCAACAGCACTCACTTGACCAAGACTCCCCCCATGTAAATTCACAACAGACGCCTTTACCTCCCCTAAATTCGCCCCGGTAAAGCTAGCATTTTCTAATACCGCTCGCCTTAAATCAGCCCCAATCAGTTGAGCGCTGCTGAAGTTCGCACCAATGAGATAGCTATCAGCTAAATTTGCCCGATTTAGAATTGCCCGGATCAAATTCGTGCGAGCCATCAGAACATTGTTTAAATTTGCCCCGGTTAAATCCGCTTCCTTGAGTTCAGCCCCACTCAAATCCGCAATCCAATCATCAAACGTACCCCAGCGCTGATCCGCACCCGCTCCATAAAAACGGCTATTCTGGAAACTCGCCCCAGTTAATGTGGCGGAACGTAAATTAATTCCGGCTAGGTCGAGGTTATCCAAAACTAAGGTAAATTGAACAGAAAGGGTGTCCATTTGACTCAAGTCAGTGCGACTCAAATCCGCGTCGTGCAGATCACTGCTGTAAATGGTGAGAATTTTCGCGATCGCGCGATTGGTTGCTCGTTGTCGTAATGCAACTAACTGCTGCTCTCCCGGCGTTCCCCGACGGGCTAATGTGTCTCGATCATTTTGTAGCGCCTGATTCAACCGTTGTAGAGGCGGTAGGGCTTCAGGACCTTTACTCACCAAAGCTTGCTGTAGGGTATCAATTAGACTCGGCGTTTTTTCCTGTCCCAATAAATCCACCAGAAATGGCACAGCACGGGGATCATCCAGCCTTGCCAGCGCCAGAATCGCCGCCTGTCGTTCTTCTAAAGCCGTGGCTGAGGTAGAACTCAACTGCTTAACCAGCGCCAGAAATACCTGGTTATTCTGCTGGTTAAATTCTCGCCAATTTGCCTGACGTTGGATATACACCTGAGTCCCGACAAAGGTACCCAAAACCGATGCCATTCCCGCAAACGAGAGAATCAGCAAGGTTGCTCCTGGATTGCGGCGCATCCACCACCACAGATTGGGAACTCGTCGGGATGGGGATTGGGAGGTGAGGACGATGGTGGTTACGGATGGATGACTGGGCTGATCATTGGTTGATGCTTCGCTATGTTGATGCCAGCCGTTGTTAAATTCTAGGGTAACCGAGTGATCCCGACTGGGTGATCGCCCGCCGTTAAAGGACCCAGAGTCCAATCCCTGAGCCGCATTCACCACGAATGTTCCTGCCATGCGATCGTGTAGGGTGCGGCGTCGTGAGTGAATCCAACCACTGCCATGTTCCACGAGCAGCATGACTCCCGCGAGTCCTAATAAGATGCCAAAGTCGGGAAATGCGCCCGTATAACGCCAAAGCAGATAGGCTGTACCCAGGGGCAATCCCCACCGTCCTACCGCCTCGCGCCAAACCGCCCGGATCAATCCCGGTGGTGTTCCCATCGGTGTCACCACCCGCAGCTTTAACCACTGTTTGGGCGTGGTTTGTCCGGTTTTCCCCAATCGATAAAGCTGCCAACTGACCACCACTACAGGCATAACAATTGCCCCACACCAGAACAAGTTGGTCAGGGGGGCAACTTGGCGATTTAACCGGGCTCGTGGATAGGCTAGAGTTTTCGCGATCGCCTCTTCTGTAGCCGCAACCACAGGGTTTATGGGAACGGGTTCAGCCGGGGAATGGTCTTTGGCATACTCGCCGATACTGTACGGAATGACCGCACTCGCCGCCACGAACGAGACTTCCAGCACCACGGCTGCCAACCGCCGGGTCATCATCGGAAACGCCCGGTTTAGTCGCAGTGAAAATGATCGACTAACCGCTTGATTATTGACTTGTTTTATGGTAGGGCTAGTCATATTCAACTCTCACGCGACGAGGATAAAGGGTGGGTAATTATTGGGGAGATTTAGGGGTAATGAAAAATTTATACACTACGTAGAGGATTATTCCCAATAGGGCAAGGCTAATCAGTGACGTAATTAGTTGAAAAACGCTCTTGAGTAGGGATAGACCCAGGCTCCCGCCGACAATCACCACAATAACTTTACCAACGCTAGGCAGGTTGTTAAACCAAGCAGTGATTTGATTGAACCGTCTTTTCATCGGATAAGTGTTATAGAAAGGCGGTTGAAAGGGATTGCCCACAGGCGTGGATTGGTCCTCGTCTCGATTTGGTTCCATCTGCCAAGAGAATTAGGTTATAGAAAAAGGTTATATTTTTTGATTCTAGAGGTTGAGGCAAGGTTTTGGGCAATTCTTCGGGGCGAGGGATGAAAGAGTTTTCCCTGTTCCCCGTTCTTTGTCTAATGACGAATGATAAAGGCGTGACACTTGACAAACAGGAACAGAGTTGGTTTCAGGCGGTCTATTAATTTAAGACGATGAGTTTGAAAATGACTCAAACCATAGTGGAGCCTAAGATAATGAAACGACTAAAACAGTGGATGATTCTTCCAACCACGTTGGCGATGCTGTTAGCGAACGCAGGGTTGCTACATAGTCAGACTGTGCAAAGATTAGCGCCAGGATTTAATGCCCTGGAACTCCAAGGCACTTCCGTTCAAGGGAACAATTGCCAAGTGGGTAATGTACAACCGCAGTATACAATCACATTGGAACAAGACTTCGGTTCTCTAAAGTTCAGCGTACAAAGCGCAGGTCAATCGGCTCTGATCATTGAGCCATTGAATCCAGCCGGTGAACCTGTGGCAAGTGCTAGACAATGTGTGCTAGCCTCTGCGCCAGGGCAAACCGTTGAAGCACCTGGATATTGGGAAGAAGGCACTTACCGTATCTATATCGTTGATAGCGCTGGAGGGCAAAGTTATACCCTCTTAATTAAGCAGTAGTAGTCATTGCTTGAGAAAGCAACTTGCCAGAACAGAACTGGCGTTGGTTTCAGGAGTCAATGGGAGTTTTTTCCTAGGGAGTGAGATACCCATGTGAAGTACCCCAACTTGCTTCGTTGAAGTTGGATCTTCCAACTTCTAAAAACAATGACGGTCTTATTCGTCTTCGGAGTTTCCCGCTTCATCCGTCGATGCCTCTCCAAACCCATGTTTGGTTTGGTCTTACAAGGGCGTCCACAGGCAGCCGCCCGCCTTCCGCAGGCAGTGAT
>NZ_JAVJRX010000099.1:0-20124 GCF_040219735.1 Coleofasciculus sp. G1-WW12-02
TGGTTGCCCCTCCGATGAGGTATGGTTGCCTCAGTCTCCTTTCGGGTAAAGTTAGCTTCGCCAATGTTATCGGTCGGTAACTATCCAAAAAGCACTGTTTCAGTGACCTTAAAACTGTTTAACTTTTCGGTTCTAGAGCAGTAGACTAGCGGGAGCATTTACTGGTATGTCTTGAACACTTGCCGATAACGTAGTCAGTTAAGACTTAAGCTGGTCAGAATGGCTTGTTAGATTTCTCTTTCAAGCCTCATGCCTTTAGGCTGAGGTTCCTGACGATGGTCTGTCTTATAGCGGCAACAGGTCTCTCAAATATAGGCGATCGGAGAATCAAGAGTTGAATAGCCCAGTGTCAGGCTACCCTAAGCCTCCTTTATCGCCCTTACTATCTTACCTTGTCCGGGTTCCTCAGATTTTCTAGTTGCCAATCTGCCCCATTTAATGTTCCAATAGACAAGTGCGGAGGTTTTGAGGTAAACTTTAATACCGAAGCACAACCCGACAGGGGGGCGTGGCGGAATGGTAGACGCTACGGACTTAAGTAAATTGAGCCTTGATGGAGAAATCTGTCAAGTGGATGCTCTCAAACTCAGGGAAACCTACGTCTGGAAACAGATAGGGCAATCCTGAGCCAAGCCGATAAGAGAGTTTTGAGTGTTGTGTGCTGAGTTATGAGTTAAAACAAACTAACTCAAAATTCACCCACCATGTCCTAGAGCGAAGCGAAGGGGTAAAATTCAAAACTTATCGGAAGGTGCAGAGACTCGACGGGAGCTACCCTAACGTAAAGCCGAGGGTAAAGGGAGAGTCCAATTCTCAAGTGCTGATTAAGGCAGTAGCGAAAGCTACAGTGAGAATGAAAATCCGTTGACCGTAAAAGGTCGTGAGGGTTCAAGTCCCTCTGCCCCCATCTATCAACTAATCTTGATCTAGTTCCCCATTCCTTTATAGGGTGGGAATGTGCAGTTTTTTATCTTAATCCGGCGACAAGATCCCCACTATAATCTTTAGATTTAGGGGGGATCTTGTCACGAAGGGGCGCGAGTTGCTTGGACAAGTAATTTAGTCAGTTGAGTGAGTTGGCGTTTATCAAAGGCTTTGACGATCGCGCGAGCCGCCTCTTTGGGTTCTACAGTAATCGTAATCTGTTTAGCACCGCCTTGGCTGGGGGTAGCTCTCGCTAATTTCTGTAACGCCGGACTTGCCTTTAGAGCATTCTCTTTTCCTTGTTGGACTTGATCGCTAGCTTGTTTGAGTTCTTTAATAATGATAGGTGCTAGAGAGTGGAACGAATTTTGCGAATTCGCGATCGCATCAGAAGCATTTTTCACCAAAAGTTGCCACGGTTCAACCGTTTGGGCGAGTTTCGCTAGCTTATGGCAATGCTCTTGCAGCTTTTGACGATTGGCGGGTGTTTCTGATTGTTTGAATAGCTGCAACATTTGCTTGAGGATACCTGTCACCTGAGCAGAAAAGTTTCCAGGTGCTTGACCCGCCGCTTTGGCTCCACCCCTTGCTGGTTGTGCTGGGGCGGCAGTTTTTGGTTCACCACCACCAACTAACCGTTCCAGGTACGCCTGCAATTCCTTGAACGTCGGTTCGGCGGCTTTGACCATTTTATCGGCTTCATCATCCCGCAGACCAAAGGGTCCTTGGAGTTGTTCGATGAGGTCTTTGAGAGTGTCGTAGCCTTGTAAGAATAAACTCTCGACATGACGGTCAAGCTTAACTGGATGTTCTTTGAGAATCTTCAAACAATCCTCTAAGCGGTGGGCAACTTTTTGCAGACTGCTAAAGCCAAGCATCGCCGCCCCCCCTTTGACCGAATGCGCCGCACGAAACATCTCATTAACCATCTCTGGGTCTTGGGCAGTCTGCTGCACATTCAATAACCCTTGTTCGAGAGTGTCTAGGTGTTCTTTCGCCTCTTCGATGAAATAACCTAAGATTCGTTGCTGATTCCCCCCATCCACGGCAGTTTTCCCTAATCCAAACAACTATGTATATACAAGACCTACAACCCAACCAAATAATACCAATAGTTATACGCAGCCAACAAAGAAAAAACCCCAATTCTGTTAAACTCTTTCTTTAGAGTACCTGAAACCAGCTAAAGAATCTTTCTGAATTGAGGGATCAGGAGGCACAAGGGTAAGGGAGGATATTCTCTGTTCCCCAATGACATAGAACCAGAAGCTGCTCTTGAATTCCCTGTCTAATGACGAATGACATAAACGAATGACCCATCACCCTTGAATTTGCCGCACAGCCGTAAGCGCTGAGTAGCTAACTCCAGCCGTGCCTTCACCGGGATGGGTGGAATCTCCCACTAACCATAAGTGATTGATGGGGGTGCGAGTGGCAAAGCCAAACGGACCGAATGTCGGAACTCGCTGACCAATCCCGCCGACGATTCCTTGATGGCGTCCAGTGTAATAAGCAAAGGTTCGGGGTGTTGCGGTTTCTTGGTGGATAATGGTTTCAGGGGTTAAGTCAAAGTACTGACCTAGCCGTGCGATCGCGTCTTGGGTATAGTTTTGTTTTAAGTGGTCATAATCCTCCTTAGAACCTTGCCACCACATCCGAGTATCGGTGAACGAGGAGGCGATAATCGTGGCTTTGCCGTCTGGGGCGCGACCATCACCAGGTTGACTCACCGAGACAAATAGGGAGTTATTTTCACCAATCTCACCGTCGTAATCGTAGAGAAATTGCAGGTGAGGCGGACAACCTACAGGAATAGACCTTTGGTCAACACCCAGATAAATGACAAAGGCACCCGATGCTTTTGGTAATTTATCGACGCGATACTGATAACCCTTGGGCGCTTGGTTTCCCAGTAACTTGACCAAGTTTTGTGCGGTGACATTTGCCACCACTTCATCGGCTGATTCTGTCCAAACTTGCCCAGTTTTCTGATTTCTCACCGTTACGCCCATAACCTTGCCGTCACAAACCTGAATCTGTTCCACGGTATGGCGCATCAGCAGTTTACCACCCCATTTCTCCAACGCGGCAACTAGGCGATCGCTCAACACCTGCATACTTCCTTTGAGGTGAAACAGTCCTTGGGGGGCTTGGGAAACGCCGAGGGCAGTTGCAGCATAGAGTAAAGCGGTGTCATCGGCATTGACTTGGGAATAAAGCTTTAGCTGTAAATCCAGAAAGGTTCTCAAACGCTGATTGTCATAGAGTCGATAGCCCCGCAATGCATCTCCCACCGTCATAAACGTAAACGGTAGCGTAATCAACGTATCTGGACGCACCGCCGAGGTTAATTGCCACAAATCCCAGAGATTTCGTGGGGGTAATACGGGATCACGGGATTGAAATCTCCAACTGGCATTGAATAGAGTACTCATCAGTTGCCAGAAGGGTTCACTCCCCGAAAATTGTCGTTTCCGTTCCTTTGCCCATTTTTCTGAGTCGCGCCACACGTTAATCGGTTCGGTTTCGCCAGGGAGAAATACAGCACAACCGGGGTCACAGGGAGTCGCGGCGGGTAAATCAATTTCTAACTCCTCAAAAATTCGCTGATGAATACCACCGGGTTCTAAACCTGCCACTTGCGTCGCCCCCACATCAAAAGTAAAGCCGCGACGCTTAAATGTGGAGGCACATCCGCCAGGAACAAACCCTTGGTCGAGGATTAACACCGAGTAACCTCGACGGGCAAGGAGTGCACCAGCCGTTAGACCCCCAATTCCTGCACCAATGACAACGACGCGATGGGTTTTTCCGGTAAAAACGCTGGTCATGATTATGGCTTTACATTACTTAATATATTTTAATAGAAAAGGCACAAGGCACAAGGCTGTAAAATTTATGGTGTCTGCTTTTCGCCTATTGCTAAATTGAGATTATCGGGGTTGTAGGGGCGAATCACACGATTGTTGTGTCCCATCGGGCATAATGGCATCACAGAGGTTGGCTTGGCTAAGATTTGCCCCCTCTAGATTAGCGCCTCTCAGGTTCGCCTCTTGTAGATTCGCCTTCTCCAAATTTGCCCCCGCTAAATTAGCGTTACTTAAATCGGCTTGAAACAAAGTTGCTTCGGCAAAATTCGTGTTTTGGAGGTCAGAATTATACAGGCTAGCACCGCTTAGATTCACATTGCGGAAATTTGCTCCGCTTAAATCAGCATTAAATAAGTTAGCCCCCCGCAATTGACGTTCCTCAGCCCCTTGATTGACAATTTCCCAAACCAGCCGCCATTTGGGATCAAGGGTAGTCTCTTCATTGATTTTGGCAGTTCTCAGGTTAGCATTTTCTAGATTGGCTCCGGCTAAATTAACATTTCCCAGTTCGGCATTTCTTAAGTTGGCATTAGTTAAATTAGCATTGCTCAGGTCAGCATAGCGCAATTCAGTATTAGTTAACTGAGTGCCTTGAAGATTAGCACCCCGTAAATTAATGATAAATAAATAGGCTTCGGATAAATTTGAATTTTCTAAATTCGCATTTTCCAGATTCAACCCTTCTAAATTCGCACCGGACAAATCCGCCCCCGCTAAGGCTTGTCCGGCAATTCCTTGATTAACTAACTCCCAAACAAATAACCATTTGTCATCCAGGATAGTTTGACTATTAAATTGGGTTCCTCTTAAATCGGTGCGAAACAACTTGGTATTCTCTAAATTAGCGCCTTTGAGGTTTACCCCTTTTAAAGAAGTTCCCTCTAAATTAGCGTCACTGAGATTGGCCCCTTCTAGAGACGCATTGGCTAATTTAGCATGTCTTAAATCCGTTTCCTGTAAATTGGCACGAGTCAGATTGGCATTCTGTAATGAAGCATTCATCAGGTTAGCTTTCCGCAAATCCGCAAACTGCAAATTCGCATTCTGGAGATTAGCCGCTTCTAAATTTGCTTCTTGTAGATCAACTTTAAGGAGTTTGGCACGAAATAAATTAGCGTTAGCGAGTTTAGCATTTCTGAGATCCGCATCCTCTAAATTTGCCCCCGAAAGTCGGGCTTCTTGTAAATCAGCTTCTCTTAAATCTGCTTCGACTAAGTTAGCGCCTTCAAGGTTAAACCCTCTGAGATTCCGCCTCCTCAAACGTACCTCCTGCAGATTACAGGTTGGACATTCTCCTTCATCTAATAGCTTTTCCACATCTTGATCCTTGGCAGCTTGTACGGAATTGCACAGACACAGCAGGATAACTAGGGCAATATTGGTTAAGCTTGTGGCTATACCGAGGGTTTTAATCGTGGATAAACGCATAGAAAATTTAGTGTAGAGAGAGGTATTTACTATAGCAATAGACACTCAAGATCGGCTTGATAGCTCTCCAGCGCCGTGTTTAGGGGAGCATTAACTCACCTTGAGTTTAAACCCAAGGCTGAAAGCTCAAGTCAGAAGAGAGCTAACTGAAAATGATGGAAAAAGTAAGTAATGCGCGATCGCACTTTATAATCCTGTTCGATATATCCCATACCCCCAAGGGAATTTAGGGTCAAACTGGATGGGATTAAACGAGTATCCCTAAACATCCAATTAGTAGGGTGGGCATTGCCCACCTTACCCCTTAATTCAATACGCGATCGCACTTGATAATTATCCCATATTTCCCCAATATTTATCCGTAGGGGCACACGCTCCGTGCATTGGTGTCAACTTAAGGCTGAAAACCTTACTTACTTAATAAGAGATCCCCCTTCCGTCCCCCTTATAGATCCCCCTTCCGTCCCCCTTAAAAAGGGGGAGACCAGATGTTGCTTCGCGTTTATTGCACGGGGGAGACCAGAGGATGCGAGAGCTTTTTGTTCCATGGGGGAAGCCAGAGGATGCGAGAGCTTTTTGTTCCATGGGGGATTTAGGGGGATCTAAACTTTGATCGCTAGTTATACAAACTTTTAAGTTGACACGGATGACGCGACCTGCGCCCTTTATTCAATAGGCGGATAGCACTTCATCACTATTGCCTGTTGCCTAATCTCAACCGTTAACTTTAATTGTATCCACCTACTTAACCCATCCCTCCAGGGATATACTAAAGCAATCATTGGGTCATTCAACCTGGGAAAGGAAACAACCGTCAGGAACCTCAGCCTAAAGGCATGAGGCTTGAAAGAGAAATCTAACAAGCCATTCTGACCAGCTTAAGTCTTAACTGACTACGTTATCGGCAAGTGTTCAAGACCTACCAGTAGATGCTCCCGCTAGTCTGCTGCTCTAGAACCGAAAAGTTAAACAGTTTTAAGGTCACTGAAACAGTGC
The DNA here is from genome assembly GCF_040219735.1 of Coleofasciculus sp. G1-WW12-02. Classification (NCBI taxonomy): domain Bacteria; kingdom Bacillati; phylum Cyanobacteriota; class Cyanophyceae; order Coleofasciculales; family Coleofasciculaceae; genus Coleofasciculus; species Coleofasciculus sp. G1-WW12-02. Next base: position 6,219 of record NZ_JAVJRX010000099.1, read on the forward strand.
TTTTTGGATAGTTACCGACCGATAACATTGGCGAAGCTAACTTTACCCGAAAGGAGATTGAGGCAACCATACCTCATTGGAGGGGCAACCATACCCCTCCACCCCGAAAGGGGTATGCTTCTTAAACCGCTACCGCGCGTTCCTCCCCGGTCTGAAGCTTGCCCGATAAGCGAAGCGAAGGGACACGGGGTTTCCCACAACGGAGGAGTTCTAATGAAGACAACTTGGCAAAATCCCCCCACACTCCTACTCATTACAGGCTTATCCCTAGCGGGATTATCCCTATCCCTACCCCAAATCGCCCTGAGTCAATCACCGCCTCCGTCTTCCCTCCCCCATCCTGAATCCCTCATTGCTAACTTCACCGATGACTTAGCTGAAGCTGACCAACTCTTTGAGCAAGTTGAACAACTTTATGATCAAGGGAAATATAACGAAGCGATTCCCTTAGCCGAACGGATGCTGAGGCTTTATCAGAACGTGCATGGGGAAGACCATCTGGATATTTCCTATAGTTTGAATTATTTAGGACTTTTATACCAAAATCAAGGACGCTACGAGCAAGCCGAACCCTTCTATCGCCAAGCCTTAGAGATGTATAAACGCCTCCTGGGAGAGGAACATCCTGATGTGGCAGCCTCCCTGCATAATCTGGCAGCATTGTACGATAGTCAAGGACGCTACAGTGATGCCGAACCCCTGTTTCGCCAAGCTTTACAGATGCTTAAACGCCTCCTGGGAGAGGAACATCCTGATGTGGCAATCTCCCTGAATAATCTGGCAAATTTGTACTCTAGTCAAGGACGCTACAGTGATGCCGAACCCCTCTATCGCCAAGCCTTAGAGATGAAAAAACGCCTCCTAGGAGAGGAACATCCTTCTGTGGCAACCTCCCTGAATAATCTGGCTCTATTGTACCAAAGTCAAGGACGCTACTCTGAAGCTGAACCTCTCTATCTCCAAGCTTTAGAGATGAGAAAACGCCTCCTAGGAGAGGAACATCCTGATGTGGCAAACTCCCTGCATAATCTGGCTCTATTGTACCAAAATCAAGGACGCTACTCTGAAGCCGAACCCCTCTATCGCCAAGCCTTAGAGATGAGAAAACGTCTCCTGGGAGAGGAACATCCTTCTGTAGCAAGTTCCCTGCATAATCTGGCAAATTTGTACTCTAGTCAAGGACGCTACAGTGATGCCGAACCCCTGTTGCGTCAAGCCTTAGAGATGTATAAACGCCTCCTGGGAGAGGAACATCCTGATGTGGCAACCTCCCTGCATAATCTGGCATTTTTGTACTCTAGTCAAGGACGCTACAGTGATGCCGAACCCCTCTATCGCCAAGCTTTAGAGATGGATAAACGCCTCCTGGGAGAGGAACATCCTGATGTGGCAAGTTCCCTGAATAATCTGGCTCTATTGTACCAAAGTCAAGGACGCTACAGTGATGCCGAACCCCTCTATCGCCAAGCTTTAGAGATGAGAAAACGTCTCCTGGGAGAGGAACATCCTTCTGTAGCAACCTCCCTGAATAATCTGGCTCTATTGTACCAAAGTCAAGGACGCTACAGTGATGCCGAACCCCTCTATCGCCAAGCCTTAGAGATGAAAAAACGTCTCCTGGGAGAGGAACATCCTGATGTGGCAACCTCCCTGAATGATCTGGCATTTTTGTACTCTAGTCAAGGACGCTACAGTGAAGCTGAACCTCTCTATCGCCAAGCTTTAGCGATGAGAAAACGTCTCCTGGGAGAGGAACATCCTGATGTGGCAACCTCCCTGAATAATCTGGCTCTATTGTACCAAGGTCAAGAACGCTACAGTGATGCCGAACCCCTCTATGTCCAAGCTTTAGCGATGAGAAAACGCCTCCTGGGAGAGGAACATCCTCTTGTGGCACTTTCCCTGAATAATCTGGCAGGATTGTACCAAAGTCAAGGACGCTACTCGGAAGCCGAACCCCTGTTGCGTCAAGCCTTAGAGATGTATCGGAGATGATTTAGGTGCAGCCGATACTATTGAGAAAAAAATAGCTGATTTTCGTCAACTGTTCCAAAAGGGTGATCAAATTCCCATTCCCCTAATTCAACAAAATGCCCGTGAATTAGATAAGCTAATCATGGCACCGATTCGAGCAAAGATTGGCAATTCTCGCCATATCCTGATTGCTCCCGAAGCCGTTCGCCATTGCAACCTTAATGTCAATAATGGCTCTCATCCTTGTAGTGCGAGCATCTTGCTCGCTACTAATACCCAACTTAAATGCACGACAGCTTATTCATCATGTATCATACCCTACGGATAGATATGGAGGGAATCAGACATAATCATAAGGTTGTTAAATATCTCTGGCAAAACTCTAAGGCTACAGCGATATCACTGGTTTGCTGTGGATACTCTACCACCGGACGATCAATGACAATTAATGGAATTCCTAACTGCGCCGCCACTTGTCGCTTCGTCACCTCTCCTCCAGCTACCCCAGACGCCTTAGTGACTACCAGTGAAATATCCCAGTGACGCCAGAGTGCGATTTCTAATTCAAAGGGTATGGGGGGGCGTAGCGCTATAATGCGATCGCGACTAAATCCGGCTGCGATAGCCGCCTCTAAAGACGTAACCGCTGGAAGAATCCGGGCAAATAGAGTTGATCGCCCTTGCCCGTCTTGAAATAAGGATAAAACTTTACAACCCACTGTCAACAGTACCCGTTGCTGGTTCAAATACTCACCCGCCACCAACGTTTCAAAGCTGTCTAAGGTAATCACAGACGGTTCATTATTCGTCTGTAGGGGTGGGTTTAGGGAATTCGCGCAAGCTGTTGATGATAACGTTTTCTCCAAACCCGCCCTGAGCGATGTGTAGGGGTGGGTTTCGCGATTATCGTTTGTTGTCACCCTGATGTGACTAAACCCGCCCTGATCTCCCCCATCTCCCTTAACAGTAGGACGTTCAAAACGCAGGTAGGGAATTTGGAAACATTGTGCTGTCGCGATCGCGTTTCGGGAAATTTCCACCGCATAAGGATGAGATGCATCGACTATGGCTGTAATATGCTGCTGTTGCCAAAGCTGCTTAATTTGCTTCCCATCCAAACGCCCCACTTGTACCTGTAAGCTGGGCGTTTGAGGATAAAGTGACTTGGCGTCAACTGTTGTCACCGTAACCAGACAAGGAAAACCTACAGACGCGATCGCCTCCGCTAACTGCACACTCTCACTTGTCCCACCAATCAACCACAGGCGTTTTTGACTCTCTGGCAAAACCTACCGACCTTTCAGCGCTTTGGTAAAGTTTTTCCGATAAGACTTATTTGCCACAATCAAAACGGGCCACAACAGAGACAAATACATCCGGTTAGGCAAGCTACGGGAGAAGTTAGTCCGATTGAACCCCGTCCATAACTTCCAAACGCCGTAGCCATAAATCCCCAACACGAGAAACAGAACTAATACTTTCATGCACTTAACCCCCAAGAAACCGAATCAGGGACTGTTTTACACCGACCCTAAAGCCTCAGCCGAACAAAAGCGAGCCTGCTTATTCACCCATTTTAGACCAACTCCCCCAAAACGTCTCAGGTTCCCTTTGGAGGAATACAAATCATTGAATCAATTGAAGTATCAAACTTTCAGCCTTTGGGCGGCAAGGTTTCAGTCGTAGGTAGAATTGATCCGGGATCAAAGTCAAAGTAGCATAAACTCAGTTCTAGTCTATCTATGTATTTCAGTTGTAGCATTACCCTTTGGAGAATCTTGCTAGCTCACTTTTTCTTATCAGAAACTGTAAAAAGAGACAATAGGTAGGGACATCTACGGTTCAAACACCGTAAATCACAAAAATTTTTAGGAGGACTTATGCGAGCAGTGCTGATGGCAGGCGGTTCGGGAACACGTCTGAGACCGCTAACCTGTGATCTTCCCAAACCCATGGTGCCGATACTCAATCGACCGATCGCCGAACACATTATCAACCTACTCAAACGACATAACATCACAGAAGTCATTGCTACACTGTACTACCTCCCCGATGTGATGCGGGATTATTTCCAAGATGGCAGTGACTTTGGCGTGCAAATGACTTATGCGGTGGAAGAAGACCAACCCCTCGGTACTGCCGGTTGCGTGAAAAACATTGCCGAATTACTTGATGATACCTTCATTGTCATCAGTGGTGACAGTATCACGGACTTTGATTTAAAAGCTGCCATTGAATTCCACAAAAGCCGTCACTCTAAAGCCACGATTGTCCTGTACCGCGTCCCCAATCCCGTAGAATTTGGTGTGGTGATTACCGATGAGAACATGCGGATTCGCCGCTTCTTAGAAAAACCCTCAACCAGTGAGATTTTCTCAGATACAGTAAACACCGGCACTTACATCTTAGAACCCTCTGTCTTAGATTACCTGCCTGAAAGCACAGAATCTGACTTTTCTAAAGACCTGTTTCCCCTACTCCTAGAAAAAGGGGAACCGATGTATGGCTTTGTCGCGGATGGATACTGGTGTGATGTGGGACACCTGGATGCTTACCGCGAATCCCAGTACGACGCCTTGCATCAAAAAGTAGAGATTGACTTTGCCTACGAACAACAAAAACCCGGACTATGGGTGGGACAAAATACCTCCATTGACGCGACGGCTAAAATAGAAACCCCAGCCCTGATTGGCAGTAATTGTCGCATTGGTCCAGGGGTAAATATTGAGGCAGGAACAATAATTGGAGATAATGTTACCGTTGGGGCTTACGCTGACCTGAAGCGTCCAATTTTATGGAATGGTTCGATTATTGGCGATGAAGTCCATCTGCGGGCTTGTGTCATTGCCCGAGGAACAAGGGTGGATCGTCGCGCCCATGTCTTAGAAGGTGCGGTTGTCGGTTCTCTCTCCACGGTGGGAGAAGAAGCACAAATTAGCCCCAGCGTGCGGGTTTGGCCCAGTAAGAAAATTGAATCAGGTGCCATTTTAAACATGAACCTGATTTGGGGAAATACAGCGCAGCGGAATCTTTTTGGTCAGCGCGGCGTTCAAGGCTTAGCTAATGTTGATATTACGCCAGAGTTTGCCGTCAAATTGGGTGCGGCTTATGGATCGACCTTAAAACCAGGCTCTCAAGTCACCGTCTCTCGTGACCAGCGGAGTATCTCTCGCATGGTATCGCGATCGCTAATTGCTGGCTTGATGTCGGTGGGGGTTCACGTCCAGAACTTGGAAGCCACAGCCATCCCGATTGCTCGTCTGGTTGTACCTACCCTAGCCGTTATCGGTGGGATTCACGTCCGGGTACACCCTGATCGCCCCGACTATATTCTGATTGAGATTTTTGATTCCCACGGAATCAATATCTCCAAAGCCAAAGAGAAGAAAATTGAAGGGGCTTACTTCAAAGAGGACTTCCGCCGATCCCCGATTCCGGAAATTGGCAATGTCAACTACCCCAGCCAGTTACTCGATCTCTATAGCGTTGGCTTTGAGCGACATTTAAATGTGCAAGCGATTCACAATAGTGGCGCGAAATTAGTAATTGATTATGCTTATGCGGTTTCTGGGGCGGTTCTTCCTGTCTTGTTGGCGAAATTTGGCTGTGATGCAGTTGTCTTGAATGCCAGCTTAAATCAAATGTCTATGTCCGCCGCTGAACGAGAAGGATTGCTCACCCAACTCGGTCAAGTGGTTGAAGCCCTAAAAGCCAATTTTGGCGTGCAGGTGTCCGCTAATGGTGAACAACTTATCTTGGTGGATGAATCCGGAATGCCCGTGCGGGGGGAAACCTTGACTGCGCTGATGGTTAGCGTGATGCTGACGGCTCATCCTCGCAGTGCTGTGGTAGTTCCGGTTCATACCTCCGGTGCTGTGGAACAAATCGCCCGTCGTCATGATGGTCGAGTGATTCGCACCAAAGCCAATCCGGCGGCGTTGATGGAAGCGTCTCAAACTAATCCTAATGTGATATTGGGTGGTTCTGAGGAAATGGGCTTTATTTTTCCTCAACTCCATCCCGGTTTTGATGCCATGTTCTGCATCGCCAAGTTGATTGAGATGTTGACGATTCAAGAGCGCTCGCTGGGTCAGATTCGCAGTGAATTGCCTCGGGTTTGCCATAAAACTTATACCATGCGCTGTCCTTGGACGGTGAAAGGGGCATTAATGCGCCACTTAGTCGAAACCCATGCCAATGAGGACTTAGAACTCATTGATGGGGTTAAAATAGTGGATCGGTACACAGACAGTTGGGTGTTGATTTTGCCGGATGCTGGAGAAACCCTAGTCCATGTCTTTGCCAACAGCGATGACCGAGATTGGGTTGATGCAAATCTGAGAAAATATCGCACTTATGTGCAAGAGTTCATTGAACAACAGCAAGGGCTAGAACTGCCCAAAGCTGAATCGGCTGTCTAAGATGAGGTGTTCCAGACGTAGCATGCTACGTCTCTACAGTCAGGGCTTGCTCCTTCCTGCTGACAATATAGTACTTTTGTTCTAAATTAAATAAGGAGGACGTTAACTTATCGGAAAACTTGGGTCTAAAACCTCCCCCTTTTAGGGGGACTTTAACAAACGCCTGGACGATGGCTAAAACGTGTGTATAATGGTGTCCGGAGGTGATGTAAAGTGTTTAATCTAACCTACGAATTCAAGCTTAAACCAACAAAAAATCAAGTAGCCGTCTTTGAGGATTGGCTAGAACAAAACCGCCGCGTATACAATTACGCGCTAGCGGAACGTAAGGATTGGTTTAAGTCTCGTAGCTGTCAGATTAACGCTTGCTCACTCCGATCCGAATACATCATCCCGGCTGATACTCCCAGACCTACCTACAACCAGCAAGCAATCCAACTCACCGCATACCGAAAAACAAGCCAAAACCTACAACGGGTTCACTCGCAGGTGTTACAGCAAACACTTAAGCGGTTAGAGAAAGCGTTTGTCAGTATGTGGGAGCAGGAGCATGGGTTCCCACGCTTTAAGAAGCTAGGGCGGATGCGGTCATTTGTCTTCCCCCAACTGGGGAAAGATCCCATTCAAGGGACTGCGGTTAAGTTGCCCATGATTGGGTTAGTTAGGTTTAACCAATCACGCCCAATCCCGGAAGGGGCAACCATCAAGCAAGCCCGTGTGGTTAAACGGGCATCCGGTTGGTATGTCATGTTAACCCTGGAATGGGATCTAGATGTTCCTCAGCCTATGCCCCATGGGGAAGCTATCGGGATTGATGTAGGGATTAGTCATTTTGCGGCAGTGTCTAATGGAAAATTATTTCCTAACCCACGCCCGTTTAAACACCTCGAACGCAAGCTTAAATTGCTGCAGCACAGAGTGACGCGGAAAAAGTTAGGGTCAAATAATCGGAAAAAGGCACAAGCCAAAGTTAGTCGATTACATGAACGGATAGCCAACATCAGGAAAAATTACCACTCTCGATTAGCCCATCACTTATGTGATGAGGCGGGGATGATATTTGCTGAAAGTCTCAACCTCAAAGCACTAGCCAAAGGGATGCTAGGTAAGCACTGCCTAGACGCTGGTTGGGGTCAATTTCTGCAAATACTAGAGCAATGCTGCTTTAAACGCGGTGTATTTTTCCGGAAAACTGATGCTAATAAAACTAGCCAGACTTGCCCTAATTGCCTAACAGAAACGGGTAAAAAGTTGCTATCTGAGCGTGTACATAAATGCCATCATTGCGGCTATACCACCGATAGAGATGTAGCCGCAGCACAAGTAGTCTGTATAAGAGGACTTGCAGCCGTGGGATACACGGTCAAGATGCTTTCTGAGGGTAAATTCACTGGAATCCCTGTGACGGAAGAATCCCCGCTCTTATAGGGCGGGGAGTATCAAAACAACGGACTCCTTTTTAAAATGGTCAACATAAGTCTGCTGAATGATAAAATGGGGGAATATGGTTTTTTAAACGACCAATCGTCCCAAACATAAGCCCTACTCAACTAGCACTCATGGTCAATCAGTGACTAGACCGATTACTCAAAGCCCTAGGAGATATTAACGATGAATAGCTGCGTCTTGATGGCACAAATCATTCAAGATCCAGAACTGCGTTACACCTCGGATAATCAAACCCCTATTGCCCAAATGCTGGTGCAGTTTCCCAGTGTGCGCTCCGAAGATCCACCCGCAACCCTCAAAGTGGTTGGTTGGGGCAATTTGGCTCAAGAAATCAAGGAAAACTATGGGGTTGGTGATCTTGTAGTACTGGAAGGGCGTTTGAGTATGAATACAATTGAGCGCCCCGAAGGATTTAAAGAAAAACGGGCTGAATTAACCACCTATCGAGTTCATAAAGTGGGTGCCGATACAGAAATGGGGCTACAAACGGCTACCGCTTCCCCAACGATGCAGGCGACGACAATCCCATCATTACCCAAGAAATCAGAGAATGTTGTTCCCATGCGATCGCGCCCTGCCCCTAATAGCAGCCCTGCACCTGTATCTGCACCGAGAGATCAGGAATATGATTACCCATCGCCAATTGATCAACCGACTTACGAACCAACCAAAGAGCCAAACTTTCCCTCGGTTCCCGATACTCAGAAAGATTTAGATGATATTCCTTTTTAACTGCTAGGAATCCCCATGGGTTTACGCCGGGGAGGATGTTAATTTTAACTGCCCAGGTTGCGGTACTCGTGATCTGGCAAAATTTGGTATAATTTCCGAAACTAATCATTCAGATTAGTTTTAATAATAATGTTACTTGGTTTGTCAGACAGGAGAGATTGTGTTTCAAGTTCTCTACCCCCTAATTCAGGCGATTCAGCCCATTCTTATCCCCCTGTGCTTTTGCCTAGCCTGGGTAATAGTAATCCTGAGCCTAATGACAGTCGGGTTGACGATTAAAGACGGTGTAGCAAATGCCAAGCGCATGCATCAAATCCCTTGTAGTCACTGTCAATTTTTTACCAACGATTATCGTCTCAAATGTACAATTCATCCCTCTGTTGCCAATTCGGAACAAGCGATTAATTGTCGAGACTATTGTGCAACCAATCAGAGCATTACACTGAATTAGCTAATGGTTACAATTTCCTCACTCAAGCATATTAATTTTCAGCCTCACCAGATTGTTTGTTTAGAACACGCAACGCGCCATTTATATGCTGAAGTGATAGAAGTCGTTGAATGGCGGCAGATTTGTTGGTTGCGCCCTTTGATGCTAGCCGTCACCCCAATTGAGAATGAAGACATAACCCAAGTTACACCCCAATCTCTCAGATTGTATGATTTGCGTCAAGGACCTGACATACTTTGGCCCACAAAGTTTTTACGACTTGTTTGGGATACGGAGGTAATTCCTCTATTAGCGCAACTTGAAGACTTGCATCACCACCCGAAAGATAATTCTGATACTCGCCATCAACTTGCTGATTTTATTGCTGAAGTTTGGCAAACCTATTCCCAGGAGTTTGAATCATCCCTGAAATCCACTCTATAAGGGTCATAAGATTTCCTTGAATTATGGCTTATATTTTGCCTAGAGCATTAGTCAGGACTCAGTATAGGATAAGGCATAAGGCATAAGGCAATGAAAAAATACTTAGTCGTTGCATTGACCCTTTTTTCATTTCCTGTCTCGCTGGTGATGATTAAGGTGACTCTCTAAACACTGGGAACTAAGCGGATTCTACCCGCATCCATCTCAGCCATTAATAATTCAAGGGCTTCGTAATCGGCATCGGAAATATATCCTAAGCGAGTTAATTCGTAGTTAATTTCATTCTCTATATCAGGAGTTAGTTGCCTGATATAAAGCGCTCTTTCAACCAAATGGCGGATAACGTAGGTGGTTTTCACTCTCTTATTGCACAGAATTCCATACTAGATCAATTCTCTGGGGAATTACTAGCCTAGAACGTGATTCTAATCAATTTATTTAGTGATCTATATCACTGTTTTTTTAGCGAAAATAGTTTTATTAATTTCCTTGATAGCTCGGTAGACACCTTGCCCCAAAAGACGAAAAACCCTCCCTGCCGACAGTCTATCGCAGGTAAGCCCTCTCCGGCTAAGAGAATAACATATTTAATTTCTTGACAATTGTTAAAAAATTGTAATATAGTCAAAGAAATTAGTTTTATTCTATATCTAAAGGAAGATGCCACAGATAAGTTCCTAACTATAAATAGTAAAACAACTGGTGTTAAGGATAAACTTTTCGTGAAGCATAAATTGTGGGCTATTGCTTCCTTAACTAAGTAGTTATACCTTAGTATATTTGGATACAAAAATCCATATTTTTTTACGGAAAACTAAAAATTAAAGTGAAACAAAGACCCCACACAGAAGAATCTTAACCCACTTAACCCAGTGTTAATGAAAAATTGTAGCAACTTTAAGAAGTGACGCGCTATCTTTAGGTGGATTCTCTAGTCAAATGTCTTAACCTACACAAATCACCAGGAGCGAGCTATGGAAATCACAACTTTAAACTCCAAATTATCAATCGTTAGACCAACGGGTCAGGTCAATGCCTCCAATGCGTTAGAATTTGACCACCAACTGAAATCGGCTATTTTGTCGGATCGCTATTCGACGGTGCTGATTGACATGGAGCAGGTAGAGTCCTTGGACAGTGCGGGCTTGGGTATCTTAGTATCAGCGTTACGTTTAGCGCAACAGCGAAACCAGCGCTTTAGCATTTGCCGTGTGGGGGATTCGGTTCGGATAATTTTTGAGCTGACTCAACTGGATCAAGCCATGGAAATCTTTGACAGCTATGAGGCTTTCTTGGCAACCTTGACAAATAAAGCAGAAAACCAAAGCAGGACAATGGCATTCGCTTGATTCTTTGGCTGTCAGCTAACCCAAAAGTTAGTAGTGTACCCTGATAATTCTGTAAAACAGATGCCCCTGATCTGTAGAAACAGGAATAATATCATAAAGTCGGTGAATTGTACACTCCCCTGATTCATTCTTTTTGGCTTCCTGGAGAAAGTCACAGAACAATAGTCTGACGACCATTAGGCATTATTGCCAGTCTTCTGTAAGATGGATGAGTTGTAAGGGTTAACCGTACCTGATCAGAGGGGCAAGGTTGTCATGACGATCGTACCTGAGAAACTACTGACCAAAGACATCATCAAACCAGCCCGCTACCTGGGAAACGAGTTAGGTGCTGTTCATAAACCCTGGGACGCCGCTAAGGTGCGCTGGGTGTTAACCTACCCAGAAGTCTATGAAGTGGGTGCATCTAATTTAGGGCATATTATTCTCTACAACATCCTAAACACTCAACCTCGACAACTTTGCGATCGCGCGTACTTACCTGCGCCGGATTTAGCCGCGAAATTGCGGGAAACTCAGACACCCCTGTTTGCTGTCGAAAATCGGCGATCGCTCACAGAGTTTGATATCCTGGGATTTAGCCTCAGCTATGAACTTGGGGCGACAAATATCCTGGAAATGCTCTCCTTAGCCCAAATTCCCCTCACTTGGCAAGAACGGGCAAATCATAGCATCACCGCAATCCCCCTGATTTTTGCTGGGGGACAAACTGCGACATCCAACCCAGAACCCTACGCCGACTTTTTAGACTTCGTGGCGCTAGGTGATGGGGAAGAATTACTCCCCGAAATTGGTTTAGTTATCGAACAAGGCAAAGCCGCCGGATTAACTCGCAAAGAATTACTCTTAGACTTAGCGCAGATCCCCGGCGTTTATGTACCTCAATTCTACGACATGGCAGAGGATGGTTCAGTTCATCCCAATCGTGCTGATGTACCAGCGCGGATTCTGCGGCGAGTCGCCACGCCAATGCCAGAGTATTCCATTGGATTGGTACCCTATATAGAAACTGTTCATGATCGGCTGACGATTGAAGTTCGGCGCGGTTGTACCAGAGGATGTCGTTTCTGTCAACCGGGAATGTTAACCCGCCCCGCCAGGGATGTAGAACCGGAGCAGGTAGTCGATGCGATCGCGAAGGGGATGCGGGCGACGGGATATAATGAGTTTTCCCTGCTTTCCCTCTCCTGTTCCGATTACCTGTCCCTACCCGCCGTGGGATTGGAAGTAAAGAATCGTCTCAAAGATGAGAATATCTCCCTGTCTCTTCCCAGCCAACGGGTTGATCGTTTTGATGAAAATATTGCCAATATTATCGGCGGTACGCGCAAAAGCGGTTTAACCTTTGCCCCAGAAGCCGGAACCCAGCGGATGCGGGATATTGTGAATAAGGGATTGACGAACGAAGAATTGCTGCGGGGTGTAAAGACAGCGTTTGAGCAAGGGTGGGATAAAGTTAAACTCTACTTTATGATTGGCTTGCCCGGTGAAACCGATGTGGATGTGATCGGGATCGCTGAAACGGTGAGGTGGTTGCAGCAAGAATGTCGGGCATCGGGGCGTAAGCGTTTCAGCTTTAATATTACTATTTCTAACTTTACACCCAAGCCGCATACGCCGTTTCAGTGGCATTCGGTGTCTACGTCTGAGTTTATCCGCAAGCAAAAATTATTACGCGATGCTTTTCGCCGGATTAAGGGTGTGAAAGTCAACTATACCGACGTGCGAATTTCGGCAATGGAAGACTTTGTCGGGCGGGGTGACAGGCGTTTGGCGGCGGTGGTGCGTCGGGCGTGGGAATTGGGTGCGGGAATGGATGCGTGGTGGGAAAGTTTAGATAAAGCTTTTGCCGCTTGGGAAGGCGCGATCGCAGAATCTGATCTTACCTGGAAATATCGCCAAATCGAAAACGGCGAATGGAATGTGTTTGAAGATTCAACACTCTCGCACTTAGACAGGGCGGGTTTAGTTGCATCTGGGTATAAAGCAAAGGATAGTAATGAAACCCGCCCCTACACCCTTTCTCCCTTACCCTGGGATCATATTGATACCGGGATTGATAAAAACTGGCTAATCGAAGACTTACAACGCGCCCTAGACGCGGCGACTGTCCCAGATTGTGCCTTTGAGGGCTGTTCTCACTGTGGGATCTGTGGCACCGATTTTGGTCATAATATTGTCTTTGAACCGCCGCAAATTCCTGAATTTACAGGTCACTTTAAGCCAAATCAACACAAAGCACAGCGGTTGCGGGTGTGGTACGGTAAGTTGGGCGAAATGACATTAGTCAGTCATTTGGATTTAGTCCGGTTATTTGACCGTGCTGTGAGACGGGCATCCTTACCGATTACCTTTAGTGGGGGATATCATCCTGGACCGAGGATTATGATCGCTAATGCGTTGTCATTAGGGATGTCTAGTAGTGGTGAGATTGCCGACTTTGAGTTAACCGAGTCGATGGATGTGGCAGAGTTTCAGCAACGGCTAGGGGAGCAGCTTCCGCCGGATATCCCGGTTTATCAGGTTGAAGAAGTGGATTTAAAGGTTCTAGCGACAACCCGACTATTAGAGAAAGCGGAGTATCGGCTTGAGGTGGTAGCCGAAGCGGGATCAGCGTCGCTGGAACAGTGGAAAGACTGGGTTGAGGCGGTAAACCAGGCTGAGGCGATTTGGCAACAGAAGCGAACCAAGTCGGGGAAAAAGAAGTCTGTGAATTTACGCGATCGCTTATTTGAGTTAGAAGTGATAGAAGTTAAAACAGACGCCCCGTCTCAACCTGCCGTGTTACGTTATGTTGGCAGTTGTCGGAATGACGGCACCCTGCTGCGACCTGAAGATATCATTTATATGTTAGAGCAGGTGGTGCAACAGGAATTCCAGTTATTGCACAGTCATCGACAACAGCTCATTTTAGGTGAGGCGATTTAACTTAGGGTAAGCAACCCCGGTCTAAAGCTTGCCCGATAAGCGAAGCGAAGGGACACGGAGCTTTAGCCAAATAAGTTAAAGCTGTGCTTACCAGCCTAAGTGCTAAGCGCACTACGTTATCGGCAAGTGTTAAAGACCTACCAGCGGATGCGATAGCCAGTTTGCTGCTCTAGAACCGA
>NZ_JAVJRX010000100.1:0-138616 GCF_040219735.1 Coleofasciculus sp. G1-WW12-02
TTGAATTGAGCCTATACTACAAAACCATACTACATTACAAGTTAGGGATTCACGTTATGTGGCGCAACGTTAGTAGAGACGTTGCATGCAACGTCTCTACAACTTTTTGGTTGCACAAGGGATGTGACTCGCGCCCGCCCCCAATCAGGTTTCTAGACTTCCCGTGAAAAGTTAGCTGTAATGGTACTACAGATGACCCAAGCGCCCCTTCTCTCCCTGCCTTTCTCCAATCAGCATAAGGACAAGAAATCATGAAGAGCTTTTCAATAAAAAAAAGCCTGTTTATTAGTGCACCGCCAATTTTACTATTTGATGCATTGACAAATCCAGAAAAAATAATCCAATATTATCCCCTGAAAGAGGTTATATCTGATTGGCAAGTGGGTAGTGATATTTTACTGAAAGGAAACAACAATGGTGAAGAATTTACTGATTATGGAACCATTGATATCTTAACACCTAATCAAAAATTTCAATATACATATTGGAGCGATAATCACGGGACAAATAGAACGCCAGAAAATCAGTTGACTATTTGTTATACTCTTGATGAAGTTGACAATGGAACAAATCTTCAACTGGAACATAAGAACTTAAATTCTGAAAAAATGTACTCTGAGATGCTTAATATTTGGGATTTATTACTATCTAGCTTAAAGAATTTTGTTGAAAAAGGTAAAGAATAAAACGGGTAATGGTAAATAATGAAAAAAATATTGACACCCCTTAATTAAGTTGACAAATTTATGTATAGGTGCTTATCATCATTCACAATCATCCCTTCTTAGTGAATTTTCAATTCTAATCAACTCTAAGTTGCTGTGTGGTGGGTAAGAGCAACAAACTATACTCTTATTATAACTCTTGCCCACCCTACATAAAATTTGCTGATTGAGACTAGTGCAAGATGTGAGTTGAATGCAATTTCAATTACTCATTCCGGAAAATCAGGAATCACCCACTTTGGTGGTTCCATCCGTTTCTTCCGTCGCGCCTCCTCAGCCATCTCATGCATTTTATCCAATGACGTCTCATTGATAAACGTTGAGGCTTTAGCCGCATATTCCTTATTGGGACATTTATCACCCAATACGCAACCATTGACGCAGGCTTCAGCACAGTTTATGGTAGCTTCCACTTCTCCCCTCCTTATTTCCAGCTTCGTCGGACAGTTTTAAACGCTATATCCTATTTCTCTATATTTACAAATTTTAATACATTTCGCCAATTCTGGGGAATACAGTCCTAATAGTTGACAAATAGCCTATATTTTTTTATGATTAATGGTTTACTATTTTCTAAAAAATCACGAATAACAAATGACAAATAACTATTGCAGCCGATTCTTTTCTCCCTGATAGCGCAGCAACTCACCCACAAACGCAATTGCCCCAGATGCGACAATTAAAATCACACTCAAGGCATTAATATCCGGTTTAACTCCAGTGCGGATGCGGCTAAAAATTTCCATCGGTAGAGTCGTCGAGCCGGTGCCAGCCGTAAAGCTAGCAATCAGAAAATCGTCCATACTCAGAACAAAGGAAATTAAACATCCCGCGATTATGGCAGGCATCAACTCTGGCAATAACACCTTAATAAAGGCTTGAAATGGAGTCGCCCCTAAATCGAGTGCTGCTTCTTCCAAATACGGATCAAGACTAGAAATGCGCGAAGAGACAACAAAGGCAATGTATGCCAGACAGAATACCACATGTGCCGCCACAATCGTCCACAAGCTTAACGGCGTGCCAATCACCGCCAAAAACACCAGAGTTGCCACTGCGATCGCAATATCGGGAATAATCAACGGTAAGTAAGACACACCGCGATATAACCCCTTCCCCGTAAATTGATAACGGGCTAACCCCACTGACATCAATGTGCCAATCACGGCGGAAATGATCACAGCAACGAAAGCGACTGTCAAGCTATTTTGCAATGACTTCAGCACCCGCGTATCGCTAAATAACTTAATGTACCACTCCAGCGTAAATCCCTGCCAATTAGCGCTATAGGCTGATTCATTAAAGCTGTAAAATGTCAAGACCAAAATTGGCAGATACATATAAAAAAACATCAGCAAAGAAAAGATCCCTTGCCAAGAAAAGCTCGGCTTGAGTTTAGATGATTGCATCTCGACGGGAAGATCCTCCTGCTGATGGCTTACTGAGTCTGTCATCAATTTTTAACCTAATGCTGCTGGAGCAATTGTTAGGGAGAGTTGGTTTACATGAATCGGGTTAATTGAATACGGTAACGCTCTTTTTTGGTTATAGCAACATCTCCAACTTGCAAACGTCCTTTACCCCGAATCGCGATTAAGTCACCCGATTTAACCGAGTAACTCGCTTGGCTAATCTCTTTCCAGTTTACCCGCACATCACCTGCGCCAATCATATCTGCCATTTTACTGCGGGATGTGCCAAATCCGGCTGACGCGATCGCATCCAGGCGCATTGATGCTTCAACTGTCGTCATTTCTTTCTTCTTCGGTTCTCGAATCTTGAGTTGACTCAACTCAATGGGTCGAGTTTTCACCGGAACCGAACGCACTTGAGTGAGCTGCGTCTCCAGAAATGCGGCAATTTCTGGAACCACAATCACTTGAGCACCGCGTTCACCCAAAACAATAATATCGCCGACTTTTTCTCGAACTATCCCCGTACCCAGAATCGCGCCCAAGAAATCCCGATGGGTGGCTGGATCAAACAGAAAATTTCCCTCAATATCTAACGCGACTACCTCAACTTGAGACTGATCCACAGGAAGTTCTTCACGGGCGATCCCCAGACGTTGACGTTCAGCTTGAGGATATCCCCCCCATGGCAAAAGTTGTACCTCTGTCAACCGCGCAAACTGCTGCTGAATTTCCACTAGCGCTGGCGGTGAGAGGAAATCGCTCAACACCACTTCCCAGGTTTTGATGGCTTGCTCTGCTTGATCAATTACACGGGCAACCGTATCACGATTTTCGACGCCTTTGAGTAAATCCTCTCGTGGCAGCATGAGTAATGATGAGTTATGAATTATGCATAATTTTGTTATTATATTTCATCTCTGAAAAAATTGCTAAAGTTATTTGTTTGGGAATAGAAACTAGCCGATGAACCGAACTGAACACTCTATCCTACTCTGACTTACTCCTATGTCACTGTTTTACCTGCGAGTTTTAATCCTAACGGCTACAACCTTGTATCAAGCGATCGCCTGCTGGCGAGAAGATCGTACACCACCACCGGGTCAACGGGTGGATGTGGGCGGTTTCTGCTTGCATTACGTTACAGCAGGAACCGGATATCCAACCGTTGTACTCGATCATAGTTTGGGCGGAGTTGAGGGCTATTTTTTGGTGGATGAATTGGCGCAACTTGCGCGGGTTTGTATTTATGATCGTGCGGGTTTTGGCTGGAGCGATCACAGCCCCCATCCTCGCACCAGTAATCAGATTGTCACCGAACTTGACAAGATGTTGAACCGGGCGGGTTTAGAACCTCCCTATATTTTAGTGGGCAACTCCTTTGGCAGTTACAATATGCGTCTTTACGCCCATCGCTACCCTGAAAAAGTTGTAGGATTAGTCCTGACCGACGGGTTACATGAATCAGCGATGTTAAAAATGCCCCTAATCCTGCGCGGATTACAATTGTTCTTTGCGTCAGGCTTTATCATGTCCGTTCTGGGAGCAACATTGGGCATCATTCGTCTGCTAAATATAATTGGCGTATTTGAATTGATCAAACCAAAATTACGTCAGTTTTCTCTTGATTCCCGTCAAGCAGTAAAACGTTCTTTCTGTCGCCCCAAACACTGGGTAACGATGACACGAGAAATCTTGAGTTTAGATACAAGTGGTCGCCAAGTCCGCTGCGCTAGTCATCTTAAGGATCTGCCGATTGTTAGTCTTAAAGCCTCTTCATTTTTTATCCCTTCAATTTTAACCGTTTTGATGCCATTGAAAGCCGCGAATCAGTTACGCGATCGCATCCACGATGAGT
This sequence comes from Coleofasciculus sp. G1-WW12-02, assembly GCF_040219735.1. NCBI lineage: Bacteria > Bacillati > Cyanobacteriota > Cyanophyceae > Coleofasciculales > Coleofasciculaceae > Coleofasciculus > Coleofasciculus sp. G1-WW12-02. The sequence goes on from NZ_JAVJRX010000100.1 coordinate 3,996, forward strand.
TGGCTAAACTCTCGACGAATTACGTGCAACTTTCGGTTGAAAACAGCGGTCATTTTGTCTGGGTGGATCGACCAGATGCGATTATCCAAGCCGTAAAAATCCTATTAGAAAGACTGGACTATTAACCAGGGTTCATTTCAGGAAATTCAAGTTTGGTGTGCGGGTTTATCCCCAAATACAGCCGAGTAACATTCATCCTTTCATTGTAGAGTATCCGATGATGAAATCACCCAGAATTTATTTTCCGTTGTTCGTTGCGATCGCGACTGGGTTAGTGGGTAGCCTTGCTTTTATCGGTATCAGTTTACTCAACAAACCCGTTTTATCAGAACACTCTATCGCTCAAGCTGAACCCGATTTAGATAACATCTATCACGAAGATGAAAATCTTCCTGATGATGCAGATGTCTTTCCGCGTATGGGCAAGATTTTGGGTTCATCCGGGGAAATGTCTAACTGTCGCGCCCAGCCTTGGGGAGAAATTGTTAAAGTCTTACCTGGGAATGTGTTTGTTGAGATTGATAATCGCACCGTAGCTCGAGATGGTGAATCCTGGTTCCACAGCCCCGATAATCGATGCTGGATTCACGATAGCCGCATCGATTTACTGTGATTCATTCAGCGATAGTTGTAGAGGATTTAACCTTTTGAATTTAATGGTTAAGTTGAGCCGTCTGACTCGAACGGCTTAATCTTTAAACCAATTGTTTTCTTGTCTAACCAACAAGGTTTTAATATCACCTTGGACTGTCACTGGGTATAGCCTTGAATCGTTTCCGGCTCAAACTTTTTCAATAAAGGCGTAGCTTGGCGAATTAAGTCCTCTGAACCTTTGACGACAATGATATATTTCCCCTGATTGAGGCGATTGCGATAGGGGAGTGCGTCACCACTACCCAAGGCGATACCCACACCACCGCCCACAAAAAAGCTGCCCATAGCTGCCGCGATCGCACCGAAGAACCCGCCAATGATATGATTGCCTATGGGACTTATAGGTAGAATTTCAATCGCTGTGAGTAGGTTAAAGGCATATCCCGCCGCAAAACCAAAGGGGAGCAACCAATAGGCAAGTTGCTTAACTTGCTTAATCGCCTGGAGATTAGGGTCAATCAAGCCAAACTCATCAGCACTTTGGTAACCTTTACCGAGAATCGTGACTTGATTCATCGGTAAGCCTCTTTTTTCCAGAACCGTGTAAGCTTCTTCGGCTTCAATGCGATTTTTCAGGACAGCAATCAGGTAGTTCATAGTATCAGGTAGAGCTATATCATTACAGAGGCTTTGACACTTAAATGAATCACACTAGGTTTGTAGTTGCGCTGTCTTCGCCATAAACGCCTTACAAACCCTAAAGTCAGCGCCATTCAGATAAAAATTAAGCCTTACTCTTCATTTTTGCCTAACCTCAATCCTAACACCTAAGAACATATTAAGAAAGTGGGCAGGTAGATGAAATGCCCTGTACTGCTATAGCAATTCCCAAGTCGATGCGATACACCTAACTGTAGGGGCACCATCCTTGCGCCCAAAGAATGGACGAAGATTTAGCGAAGAAGACGTTAAGCAACTGGCTCAAGCACCGCTATCAATTTTTAGAGAAAAATTTTGGATATATCTAGTCTCGATATTTTTGTTTTTACACCCGTGCTTAATAATTGTATTTTCTATTGTATTGGGGGAATTTGAATAGATCACGAATGGATAGGATCGTACCCCTACAAATGTTGATTTAGATGCCAATTGTTGCCCAAGCGCAAGAAACATGAATTTTTTGTCTATCACCTTTGCGCTCCAGAAAAAGAATGGTTGGCTCACAAAATTAGTGAGGGATCGGGTGTTCTTTTGACCAGGAATGCGCTACCTTTTGGATACAAATGTTTGTGTGATGGATTGGAACAGTCGTTCAACCTCGGTGCGCGATCGCTCGAACCACTCTTAACTAGCTAGCTAGCTAGGGTAACACATAATCCACGGGAATTTGAGCGGGTTTTTGGGGTTGGGGGTTGAGGATTGGCATCATGGTCAACACCCACTTAAACTCAGGGAATTTAAATCTTTCCGTCAATGTGGTAAGTACTGACCCCTTTACCGTTACAATAACCTACTGCGGTCAGTCATCGCGATTGTCCGGCGATAGCCCTGTTGTGTAGTTGATAAGCTGTCCTATATTAATTTACAGTAAGGCGCAATCGGTGTAGCTCATTTCAACCCTTCTACTGGCAATGTCTAAAGTACTTGTATCCGATCCCATTGATCAAGCTGGAATTGATATCCTCTCCCAAGTGGCTCAGGTTGATGTGAAAACCACTCTATCGCCTGATGAACTCGTTAGTATCATCGCTGACTATGATGCCATGATGATTCGCTCTGGCACTCGTGTGACTCAAGAAATCATCGAAGCCGGCAAACAACTGAAAATTATTGGACGTGCAGGAGTTGGCGTTGATAACGTTGATGTCCCGGCGGCTACCCGTCAGGGTATTGTGGTAGTTAACTCCCCCGAAGGGAACACCATTGCTGCGGCTGAACACGCTTTAGCGATGATGCTGTCGTTATCACGCCATATCCCAGAAGCCAATCAGTCGGTGAAAAATAGTCAATGGGATCGCAAACGCTTTATCGGCGCCGAAGTTTACAAAAAAACCCTGGGTATTATGGGTTTGGGTAAAATTGGTTCCCATGTGGCAACAGTCGCCCGTTCCATGGGGATGAAGCTACTGGCTTATGATCCCTTTATTTCCCTGGAACGAGCGGATCAGCTAGGCTGTCGCCTAGTGGATATGGATTTGTTATTACGAGAATCCGATTACGTCACCCTGCATATTCCCAAAACCCCGGAAACCACTCATCTAATTAATGCCGAAGCCTTGGCGAAAATGAAACCAACGGCTCGAATTATCAATTGCTCTAGAGGTGGAGTAATTGACGAGGCGGCTCTCTCAGAAGCGTTAAAGACAGGTAAAATAGCTGGGGCAGCACTGGATGTATTTGAGTCAGAACCCCTGGGAGAATCTCCCCTCCGAGAATTGGGCAAAGAAGTGATCCTCACGCCTCACCTCGGTGCCTCAACAGCAGAAGCCCAAGTTAATGTTGCCATTGATGTGGCTGAACAAATTCGTGATGTCCTCTTAGGATTACCTGCCCGTTCAGCTGTCAATATTCCCGGATTATCGCCTAATGTGTTAGAACAGCTCAAACCGTACATGCGTTTGGCAGAAACCCTGGGAAATTTAGTCAGTCAGTTAGCGGGTGGGCGGATTGAACTGCTGAATGTCCGGTTACAGGGTGAGTTAGCCACAAATAATAGTCAGCCATTAGTGGTAGCTTCTCTGAAAGGACTATTATCCCAAGCCTTACGTGAGCGGGTGAACTACGTTAATGCTTCAATAGAGGCAAAAGAGCGGGGAATTCGGGTGATTGAAACCCGCGATGCTTCGGTTCAAGATTATTCTGGTGGTTCGCTGCTGCTATCGGCAAAGGGTTCCTTGGGTGAACATTCGGTGACGGGAGCGCTATTGAGCGATGGTGAAATTCACATCACCAGTATTGACGAGTTTCCGATTAATGTGCCGCCGAGTCACCACATGCTTTTTACCCTGCACCGCGATATGCCGGGAATTATTGGTAAAATTGGGTCGCTGCTGGGTAGTTTTAATGTGAATATCGCCAGTATGCAGGTCGGTCGCAAAATTGTCCGAGGTGATGCTGTAATGGTCTTGAGCATTGATGATCCCCTACCGGAGGGAATTTTGACCGAAATCACCAAAGTTCCTGGTATTCGGGACGCTTATACGGTAACACTGTAGTCACGTCAATTTTGGATTTTGGGTTTTGGATTTTGGATAACTCAGACAGTAGAACAACGATTCTCCGGTATCTGTTGGTTTTCAACGGCTCTCCCTCAATCTAAAATCTGAAATCTAAAATCTGAAATCGTATGGCAAATAGCTGGTGGGAAATTACAATTTTGAGTGATCCATCCTTGGAGGATTTAATCTTCTGGCGACTGGAGAGTTTCGGCTGTCGAGGGATGTCCTGTGAAAGCAAAGGACACTCTCAACTGATCCGAGCGCACTTACCCCAAAATCAGGCACATCTGTTGGATTTGGCAGCACTTTCCCTATGGTTGCGCCAAGATGCGCTGACGGTAGGATTGCCAATCCCCCTAACCCAGTGGCACTTGATTGATGAAGAAGACTGGGCAAGCAGTTGGAAGCAGTATTGGGAACCAACAGAAATTGGCGATCGCTTTTTGATTTATCCGGCTTGGTTATCTGTACCTCAACAAACCGAGCGACTGCTGTTGCGTCTCGATCCGGGTGCGGCATTTGGTACAGGAACCCATCCTACCACGCAGCTATGCTTGGAAGCCTTGGAAATGCGAATCAGTTATGATAATAGCCACCCAGTTATTGCGGATGTTGGATGTGGATCGGGTATTTTATCCATTGCCTCTGTATTATTGGGGGCAAAAAAAGCTTTGGCGGTGGATATTGATCCCCTAGCCGTGCGCTCCGCCCGCAGCAACCGAGAACTGAATCAGATAAGTGCCGATCGCTTAGTGGTGAAGAAAGGTAGTGTTGATCTATTGTCTCATCTTTTGAATGGGAAAAAGGTTGATGGTATTCTCTGTAATATCCTGGCAGAAGTGATTATTGACCTCATTCCCGGAATTAGTGCGATCGCAAGTCCTAAGAGTTGGGGAATTATTAGCGGGATATTGTTGGATCAGGCGAAACCCATTGCTGATACCCTAGAACAACATAACTGGACAGTGGCTACCCTATGGAAGCGTCAAGAGTGGTGTTGTTTCAATATTCGACGGTGATGATCATGAGTGCCGAATCATCAATAACTGCCAAATCATCAATAACTACCCTAGAGTGCCTCATACTAATTCGTTGAGCCTGGGGACTCCTGCGAATTTGTTGACTCGTTTAGCCTAAATGAATGCTTTTTTTCTATGATGAATGCCTTTGCCGCTCGTTTTAGCTTTGCTCTGCTTGTTCCTATAACCTGGTTGACAGTGGGCTTAACTGCGGCGGCAGTGAGAGCGCAAAATCAACTGTATAATCCGATTCCGATTCCTGAGCGTAATGAAATCTCTGATACCCTCACTGAGCAAGATATTCCTACGGGTGAGGGCGGGTTTGCCCGGGACTACACCCTCGAATTGAGTGCTGGTGACCAAGTGGCTATTGATTTGATTTCAGATAGCTTTGACACAATTGTCACACTCCTAGCCTCTGATGGCTCGACTATTGCCGAAAATGATGATGGTCCTGATGGCACGACGAATTCGTTGTTATTTTCCCGGATTACTGAAACCGGAACCTATATTATCCGGGTCCGTGCTTTTGGAGAGACGGGAGGGGGTTCTTTTACTTTGAAGGTGACACGTTTGCGACCCATTTGAATTAATGATCAGATCCGCGACTTCTTAAGGACAATTGTAGAGATGTTCCAAGCAACGTCTCTACAAGGTTATTGACAAAAAAGCGATAGCGTAAATAAACAGCTTTTGCCGATCCCGGACTAGACGCAAAACCGGTAAATATATCTCAAAACTATTTTCCCATACGGCTTCTCATTTACATTTTAAAATTGTACTTATATTAAGTAAAATTAAGATATATTAAATTCTCTCATAAAGTTAACGAAAAGTTTGATATGTTCATAATCTACCCTCAAAATAAACACCGAAAAAATGAAAGTTTCACAAAGTTCCAAACATTTAGGTCAATCGGTTGCTCTAGGTATCCTCCTAGTCATCACGACTTTAAGTATATTTATACTAATGATGATGCAGAGTGGAGTTTAGTGGTGATGTATCACTGAGAACTTAGCACCAATCCTATACATAGTAGGGACACGACATGTCGTGTCCCTACTGTTAATTAAGATTTGCCGTTACAAACGCCGTAGCAAGTTTGAACCGTGGGTATCTGTACCACAAGTATTGAGCAAATTATAGGTGGTACTTAACTGTTTCACCTGCTGAGTTTGCTTAGGGCTGGGATGCCAAGGATCGGGGTTAGCGTAAGCATAATAGGTTTCTACTCCATCAATTCCCATGTTGGCGGCGGCGGGAATGAGTTCATGGGCTGAACGCCTATAACGGCAGGGATGAGCCAGTACCGCCAAGCCACCTGCCTGATGCAAAACATCAATTACAGTTGCCGCTTCAGCCTGCTGATGTTGGGGGGCTTTGCCATTGAGATAAGGCTTTAAGCTGGAATGGTGGGGATCAAAAGCATAGCCCAAGATATGAACATCCGTATTTAATAAGCGAGCAGTGATTTCTACGCCAGTCCAGAGGTGAGGAATTGCCTGAGTGGGTAAAGAGTGCTGGAGGGAATCTAGATAGGTTTTAGCGATTTGATAACCACCGATTGTGTGATGATCAGTGATAGCAAACCCTTTCAGACCGATGGCAATGGCTTGTTCAATTAACGTTCTGGGATGAAGCTGACCATCAGAAGCCGTAGTATGACAATGGAAATTGTAGGAACGAGGACAACTATCGGGACCCAAGGTTTGCCAAACCTGCCGGAGAGCGTGTTGATCTTGTTCTGTTACGGGGGATGATATTAAAACTGGAGCCATTTTAACCACCATGTTTGCTGATATTATTAATAAATGAGTCTAATGAATGAGATGCTCTCCTCAACTGCTTAAGACAGTAAGCTTGCCCAGAAATACGTCCTAATCATTTCAAATTGTTAACACTACCTTAGCAAAAATTAGTAGTCATCGTCTGTAGACACCCTGTAAAGCGGTCACATTTTCCATTAGTCCTTTCTCTTGTCAGCATAAAATTAGCTAATCTTTCCCCTGCGTCCTGGAGGTAATAGGCTACGTCTGAAATATGCTCCTACAATGAGCCGCAACTCCGTATTGAATCGATACTCTCAGGAGAATCCCCCATCTAAACTGGAGGAGTTAGAGGGGGATAACGGTTAGATTTGAACCGTTAAAATGACAAGCTAAGAGAATCAAATTTTTTTGTTCGACCTCCTCCATATTCACCTGTTCCACTCCTTAGTTGGCAAGAGAAACTTCGGAATTGCGAGTTTTCCAGGCAAATTCTAATAACTTAGTCCAGCGCTTTTGCAGTTGTTTGGGTGTACACTTGAGGGCTTTTGCAATCTCAGCATCACTCTTGTGGGCTTGTTTGAGAGACATTAGTTGCTGTTGTTGCTCATCAAGTTCAGCTAAAAAGGTTTCCCATTGGTCAGACGACATGCCTAATTTTTGATCCAAATCAGCTCCAAGCCATTGGTGTACCAGTTTCCAGTGGGATGACCGGGCGAATTTTTCCACATGATATTTAAAGCGCTGTTGTAGGTAGTCACGTTGGCGGGGGGTTAACCCTAAAATCTCATCGATTTCCGGTGCGGCGAGGTCTTGTAACTTTAAGACCAGATAATCCGCGCAGTCGGAGTGACCTTGTTGCTCAAGATAGTTGACCAGTTCACTCACCACGCGATCGCGCAGTACCGACTCACTGGGATCAGTGGTTTGAGCGACCAAGTGAGCCCGCACTTGTTGCATCGCCGGTGAACGGCTGAGTTCTTGGGCTTCTTCCCCCTTGGCAAATTCCACCGCCTGCTCAATATCCAAAGGAGTTTCACTGGGTTGGCGTCTGGCAAAACTTTGCGCTCTCAGGACGATAAGCTGTTGACTGCAACGGTTCGGTAACGTAATTCGCCGCTTGGCATACTGTTCCGTAAACGCCATATATTCCGCCAGTTCGATTTGAGTGCGAGGCGTGTAGTCCACATCTACCTCATTTTCCCGGCGAAATGCTTTGAGGGACTCAGCATAAAAGTCTTGTAAAAAGTCCTCAATTAAATTATAGCGAGCCGAGAATTTTAACTGGGATTGAGGTTGGGCGATATGGCGATAAACCATGGCACTTAATGTGCTGTGTAATTCAACACGCCCTTGCTTAGAACCCAATTTATAGTAGCCTAAACACTTGTGTAAGCGGTGACGTGCCAGGGTTAATTGCCACGAGCGGACTTGACCAGAGGTTTGAATGCGATCGCTCTTGCTACAGATTCGTTGTACCTCCAGCGCTATCCGGTTTGCCACCACTTGAGCGCGACTGGGTAGAGGTTTGGACTCAGAACCCGAACCACCATTGTTTTGACCTAAAGGTTTGGAACCATAGAGTGCCGACCACATTTCCTCTAGCAACAGATCAATTAAACTTTGAGTGTCTGTGCCGAAAACTTCCGGATTATCGAGGTGGTTTGGGGAAGGTTGAGTGATAGATTTTACAGTTTTAACGTTCATGGTATTGCCCCTAAAGACTACAGTTACGAATTACCCAGACATCAGCAGAGGAACGAGTGGTTATTTGGAATAAATACTCTGTTGCTGTCCACAATTTGAATGTAAAACGTTATGCTTAGTCTTTGGTGGAGTGGTGTGTCACTAAACAAGAGATCATGAGTAAACGGCAGACACCCTTACCGATTTATGGACTAGGATTATGGCTGCTAACCCTTGCTCCACCTGCATTTAGGTACTTGGCAAGGGGTCATTATTTCCATGGCTGTTGGAGTGAGTGAGAGTAGACAATTGACAAACTGGATTTATTTGTGGACTTTCGTCCGAAATCCCCCGTCTGTCTCCTGTAGTCCGAATGCTGAGCAGCGAAAGCCTAACTGGATTGGGTTTAACTTTAAAGGGTTACACCCATCAGTCTCACCTTATTCCCAACTCTGGCTAGCGGGTACAGCCCACGCTGTTGCGGCTTCCCATCCCAAACCTTGGCGCAGGATTGTCGGTTTATCCCCAGTCATATCCAGAATGGTAGATACCTGGAAACCGGGTTCCGAGCCATCCTCGACAATAATGTCCACTAAACCTTCAAACTGATCAAAGAGTTTGGCACTTTCAAGTCCCACAGTGGGGAAATGTCCCATCTCATCGGGTAAATGAGCCGACGTGGAAATCACGGGGTTGCCTAACGCTTCGAGTATGGCTTGACAAACCGGATGATCCGGAACTCGGATACCACTGGTTTTGCGCTTGGGACTCATCACTAGTCGGGGTACTAATTTGGTTGCGGGTAGCACAAAGGTATAAGGTCCAGGAATCAAGCGTTTCATAATTCGGTAAGCTGGGTCACTCACCCAAGCATATTCAGAAATGTTAGATAACGAGGAACACAAAAACGTTAACGGCTTCTCATTCGAGAGTTGCTTTAAACGCCTGACCCGTTCCACAGCCGATTTGACATTTAGGTCGCAACCAATGGCATAGACGGTATCTGTGGGATATAACATCACCGCACCGTCTCTTAGGTCGTCCCTTATTTTCTCTATTCGGCGTATTTGAGGCGTTTCCGGATGGAGGGTGTAAATCGTTGCCATAATCGTTCAAAATGATTGCAATGGTTAGATGATCTAATAAAAACCTAAACCGTTACATAAAACTTACACAAATCTACCAATACCTGGTAAAATATGCTGTCTACTTCCTGCTTCATCCTGGCAGTGACGGCACTTAACCAGTCCACAGGCTAACGCCACCTAACTGGCGGCTATCTCCAAATTAATGGAGGCGTTGAAATCTCGGTCGATTTCCAGTCCACAGTTGTCACACCGGAAAAATCGCTCAGATAAAGGCATTTCATCCTTAACGGTATGACACCTCGAACAAGTTTTAGTCGAGGGATACCATTGGTCTACTACAACCAGTGTTGCTCCGTACAGCTTGCACTTGTACTCTAGCTGGCGTTTGAATTCGTAAAAACCCATATCCTGAATAGCTTTTGCTAGTTTATGGTTAGCCATCATTCCAGACACGTTCAACTTTTCTATCCCTATTCGGCTGTGTTTTTTGGCTAAATAGGATGTGAGTTTGTGCAACGTGTCTTTTCTAATGTTGGCTATTTTCCGGTGCAGACGGGCTATCTTGATTTGGGAAGACTTCCAGTTAGCTGAACCGATTTGCTTGTGGCGGTTCAACCATTGCAGGCGAGAGAGTTTTTTCTCGTACTTTCGATAAGCTTTCGCCCCCTCCACTACAACCCCGGTAGACAAGACGGCTAATGCTTTTATGCCGAGATCAACACCCACTACAAGGTGAGGCTTGGGTCGGTTAACTGGCTCATGTTCCAGCTTAAAGCTGATAAACCATCGGTCAGCCGTCCTGGATATGGTTACAGATTTGGGTTGAAAACCGACTGGTAGCCGTTCATAGGTCCTCAACCAACCAATTTTAGGGACTCTAATTTTAAAGTGGTCGAGCTTGATTGACCCATCCAGGGTAAAACTATCACCCCGCCCTTTTTTCTTAAACCGAGGCGGCTTTTTATTTTTCTCAAACGCATCTTTCCAGGCTTGAGCCAATTGCCTAAGCGCATACTGGGGGGCGCATTTACTCACCTCATAATACCAGGGGCAGATGGGTTTAACCAGCGCTACCAACCACTTATGTAGATCAATCCCAGTAGGAAACTTGATTTTATCCTCTGGGTTATCCTGGTTGTGATCAAGTATCTGTTTGGTTAAACCTAAACCCCAATTCCAAGCATGGCGAGAAACGCCACAATGTTTAGCTAGTGCTGTTCGCTGCTTGTTATTAAGTTTTAATTCGGTCTTAAAACCTAATAGCATTGGCTCAATCCGCTTAATCGGTGTTATATTCGTATTGTACACGACCATAGCGAAAGTGTCAGGATGTCCAGGAAGAAGATCTACAACGAATCCAAGCGTAAACTCACCATGACGCTGACCGAAACGGCTGTTCGGTGGTTGGAGCAAGAGCGGGAAAGGATAGGTGCGAATAGTCTAAGTGACACGATTGAACGCATGGCACGAAAAAAAGGTTAAAAACTACCGGAAAAATCGAGAAATTTCCGGCAAATAAGCCTTTTATCATTAACCCTATGACCTTAAGTGGGTACAATATGGAGTCGGCATTTGAAAAAGCAGGTGCACTGAGCCAGTGAAGCTATTTATTTACCACACCCCCGAACTTACCCCAACCGATAGGATGCCAGACTGTGCGATCGCGGTTGATGTGCTAAGAGCTACAACTACCATTGCCACAGCGTTGCACGCGGGTGCTGAAGCGGTTCAAACCTTCAGCGATATTGAGCAGTTAATGCAAGTGAGCGAAAAATGGCTCCCAGAAAAACGCCTTCGCGCCGGAGAACGGGGCGGCTCAAAAGTCGCTGGCTTTGACTTAGGCAATTCTCCCCTCGACTGCACGCCAGAGCGAGTCCAGGGATGCCGTTTGTTTATCACGACGACGAATGGGACTCGCGCCTTACAGCGGGTTCAGAACGCCCCTGTGGTGCTAGCCGCCGCCATGGTGAATCGTCAGACGGTTGTGCAGTATCTGCTTGAGCAAAAGCCCGAAACTGTTTGGCTCGTGGGTTCAGGCTGGGAAGGCTCCTACTCCCTAGAAGATACCGCTTGTGCCGGTGCGATCGCAGATAGCCTGATCACTCACACCGATCATTCTCTTGGCGATACTGCGGGTAATGATGAAGTCATCGGCGCTCTTGCCCTTTATGCTCAGTGGAAAGACAAGATGTTAGAAATGTTTCACCATGCCAGTCATGGTCAACGCCTACTGCACTTAAATGGTCATGAGGATTTAAAATATTGCGCCCAAGCTGATATTTTAGACGTTTTACCCATTCAGAAAGAACCTGGAGTGTTAGTCAGAAAATTCTGAGATCAGTCAGGGCGGGTTTATTCACATCCCTTGTGAGGAAAGAAACGATAATAATGAAACCCGCCCCTACACATTCAATACTCCCCCTGCTTCCCCTGCTTCCCCCGCTCCCCCTGCTCCCCCTGCTCCCCCTGCTTCCCCTGCTTCCCCCGCTCCCCCTGCTTCCCCTGCTTCCCCCGCTCCCCCTGCTCCCCCTGCTCCCCCTGCTTCCCCTGCTTCCCCTGCTTCCCCTGCTTCCTCATCTAAAACTGTTGCAAAAAGCGCAAATCACTGGTATACAAGCGGCGGATATCATCAATTTGGTGCATGACTAGAGCAAAACGTTCCGCGCCAAACCCCGCCGCAAACCCTGTATAAATTTCTGGGTCATAACCAACTGTTTTCAGCACATTGGGATCAACCATTCCACAGCCGCCCATCTCTAACCATTTCCCTCTCCATTTCACATCGATTTCCGCAGAAGGTTCTGTGAATGGGAAATAACTAGCACGTAAGCGAACATCTACGTCTTCACCAAATAATTCTTGGAAAAAGACTTTTAAAGTTCCTTTGAGATCCCCAAACGTGATCTCCTCATCAACCGCTAAAATTTCAATTTGATGGAAAACGGCGGAGTGTGTCGCATCAACCGTATCACGACGATAAACCCGTCCTGGTGCAATAATTCGGATTGGGGGTTCATTATTTTCCATGTAGCGAATCTGCACCGAAGAGGTATGGGTTCGCAGTAGGTTCCCATCGGGGAGGTAAAAGGTATCCTGCATATCTCGCGCCGGATGGTCTTGGGGTGTATTTAATGCCTCAAAATTATAGTAATCTGTCTCCATCTCTGGTCCGGTGGCGACGGTGTAACCCAGACCCACAAAGATGTCCAGAACTTGGTCAATGATACTATTGAGCGGGTGAATCCGACCTTGAGGACGATAAACCCCTGGCATCGTTACGTCAAGGGTTTCGGCGGCTAATTGTGCCTGAATTTGGGCAGCTTGTAAATCTTGGCGTTTGTTGTCAAGGGATTGCTGGAGGGCTTCTTTGACTTCATTCGCTAACGCCCCAATTCGAGGTCTATCCTCTGGGGATAGCTTCCCCATCCCGCGCAAGATTTGGGATAACTGTCCTTTTTTCCCCAAGTAGTTTACGCGCAACTGTTCCAATTGATCCAGCGTATCAGTTGTTGCGATCGCAGGAGTGGCTTCTTGTTTGAGGGCAACTAATTGGGTCTCTAGCTCGTTGAGCGAAGTAGTCATGAATCAAGTCGTTATCAGGTTTGAGAGAGGCAATGCTTGCCAAGGCTTTTCTTAGTTTACCCTTAACGGTCAGGGGACAGTTATTCGGACTTGTCTTGTCCCTTGTGCAGCATCACAGGCAGGAAGACCTTATTATATTCTGCCAAAGCCAGAATCAGGAGTGCGATCGCTAATATAACCGCTGTGGTGATCCCGCCGTACTCGACTAAGGTTGTGGGGTTGATTTGGGTTAATGGTGTGGGTGTGACGGTTTCGATGGCGTTGGTTTGGGGTTCTAGATTCGGTTGTGTTTGGGGGTTGGGGTTGATCATGGTGTTTACCTCGGTTATCGATACAACCATGATGGCTTGGGTAATCGGTGTTTTAGGTAGGCAGAAGTAGGGGACTTGGTAATGTCAGTGTTTGTAGGTCAATGTAGGATAATGTTGGTTTGTTATTCGTCATTCGTCCTTTTTCATTTGTCATTTGTCCTTTAGCTACCTGTAGGGGCGACCCGCTTGCACGAATGAACAACACCAATCTACTCAATTGACTTGGGTCGCCCTCTTATCAGTTTGTTCTCAATATTGAAACGTTGATGGCGAAGACAGCGCAACTACAAACTAGCAGAATTGGGATAGGTTCGATAAAATTGGCAAATGAACCTCGATGTTAACTAATGGACTCAAAAGAGGCGCTAGAATTCATCAACAGGTGGCTGTGGGAGAACTCTCAGCCTGTTTTGACTGAAGCGGAAGAGGTGATTGTGATTGGGATTTGGCAAGGTAATGGTTATAAACAGATTGCCGCCCAAAACTATTTTGATGATCAATACACTAGAGAATTAGGCGCAAAGTTATGCAAAAGACTGAAAGAGTATTTTAATACTGAAATTAATAAACGAAATTTTAAAAAGCAAATTGAATATCTTTATGGTGTAGAGGTTCAAGTTCAACCGCTAGAATCAGATGGGTCAGCCTCTACTGAAGTGTTACAAGAAAGTTCGATTCCTGTAGATTCTGACAACCAAACGATTAATCCCTTCACTCCCCAACAAGGCAGAATCGACAATCCGCAAGACTTCTTTAACCGAGAACGGGAAATCCGGCAGATATTTGAGGTGATTAATAGCGGTAGCAGTGTTGCCCTAATCGGAGCAGAGGGTATCGGTAAGTCCTCTTTACTTTTGCAGATTTGCCGACTGGCGGATACTCATCTCCATTCGCCGCGTCAGCCTGTATTTCTCGACTTAAATACAGTTGTAGATGAAGATGATTTCTACGGTGCATTATGTGATGAGATTGGGATACCTGAAAGCAAGGGAGCAAGGTTGAGTCGCCATTTAAAATCGCGTCAAATCCTGCTGGCTTTAGATAATGTGGGAAAAATGACCTGGGATGGCTTTAATCGCGGTGTGCGAGATTATCTCCGGGGTTTAGCTGAGGGGAGTCATGCACCAATCAAGCTGGTTTTGGCCGCGAATGAATCTTTAGATAAACTGTTTAATGATAGTTGGGATAATGGCAAAACTTCGCCTCTGGCAGGAGTTTGTCAAGAAGAAATCATAAAACCCTGGGATGAATCAACCGCCCGTGATTTTATTGATACACGTTTGGCGATGAATTCGATAAGTTTTACTGAAGCTGAAATTAAGCAGTTAGTTGAGGATAGTGGGGGTTATCCACGGCGATTGATGCAGTTGTGTTATCGAATGTATTCTCGGTATTTGGAGAGTGGGTAATGAGCCAAGATGTAATAAATCAGGATGCAATCAAGCAAGATGAAAGTCAGCAAGATAATGAAGTCTCTGTTCCTCGCTTAGATTTAGCGCCGAAACTGAAGCGCCCTCTCTCATTATGGAATCCTTTGGATTATCTACGCTTATTGTATTGGGTGTTTTATTTTCCTCAAGCCTTGCGCTGGTATGTAAACACCTTCGGCGGTGGGTATATTCCTCCAAAAGAAATGAATTGGCGTAAGGGCTTAGAACAATTGCGCCAGAATCCCATCCAGCGCCAGTTGTTTATAAAAGGGTTGGTATTAACAGTTTTAACACCACTGATTATAGGTTTAATAATCCTAAAAATAGGCATTTTAATTGATTTATTTTATGTATTGTACGGTCTGCTTTTGGGTTTATTTTTGAACATATTTTTGAGTGTAGGGTTGGGTGTAGTCATAGGTGTAACGTTAGGTTTAGCGGTCGCTGTGGCGTCAGGCTTAACTTGGGGTTTAGCTTGGGGGACGGCAAATAGCGTGGCATGGGGTCTAGCTTTTGGCTTGGTATGCAGTGTGGCGTGGGGTCTAGCTTCAGGTGTGGAATTAAAGTTTGGCTTAAAAGGAAGAGATGGTTTATTAAAGGACAATTTATCCTATGAGCCAGCGTTGGATATAATATTTTTAATTCAGTGCATAGTCTGGGGAACCTTAGCGCTGTACTTTATAGAGATTGCACCACTCATTATTGTTGTACCAGCTCAATACGCAGCTTTTTTGTTTGCGTGGGGTTTCGCGATAAGACGTCCGGACAATTGGTTGTTAAATTTTATTTTCATTACTATAAGAGACTGTAATTCATCCTGGATGTTTCCTCATTTAACTCCACTTCATCAACCTAATTTGTTTATTAATTTAACAAATTGGCTACGACAAGATTGGAAAATGGGCATCCAAAATGCTAACCAGTTGTTGGCATACACCTATCAGTTTATGCCTGTAATTTGCGCGGTGAATATGGTTTTAGCTGATACACCTTCAAATCAAGTTTTGTATCGGGTAGTCCAGTTAGCAGAAGTCCCTTACGATTGGAAGTTACTGCGTTTTGCTTCAGAAGAACTGAGTACGAGAACTAAGTCAAGAGTTGTTGATCTTAGCTTAGACACCCCCGCCCGCGCTGCGGCGGCTGGTTTCTGGTATCTCCATGAAAAAGAACCAGCCAAAGCCACTGAAGCATTTGCCGTTGTTCGTTCCCTTCTCTATGGAGAAGAACTTTTCACCCTCGCCCAAACTCTCACCACATTCAACGACGCCAAAGAACCCGCCACAATCGCCACATTAGAACTACCCACTTCCCCCAATGAACCCTTACTACGTCCCATAACCTGGAACACGATAAACGCTCTTAGTCGAGTCGTGGAAGATGTGCGAGTGGTTCAGCGTAGCGTCTCTCGTTCCACCCGTGCCTTTGCCCTTACTCGGACATTAGGAGAACTAGAAACTATCCTCAATCATATCGAAACCTTACCCGAAGCCGAACGGGAATTAATCAAAGATATTGCCCAAACTTGGCAAGACGCTTTATTACAAATTGCGACTGAAATTGGGCAGATTTCCATCAGCCAACCCGTCACCAATCCTTATGTTGTCGGTGACCCCGTTGAAGGGAATCGCTTTGTCGGACGAGACGATATTCTCAGACAATTAGAAGAACTCTGGGTGATGGGTCAACAACTCCAATCCGTTGTTCTCTATGGTCATCGCCGCATGGGGAAAACCTCGATTCTTTTAAATGTAGCAAACTGTTCTGGTTCACGGGTAAAAGTCGTTTATATTAACCTACTGCGTTTAGGCAGTCCCCAAGGTGTCGGGGAAGTGTTAATGGCGATAAGTGATGCAATTTCTGATGCTATCGGTTGTCCCCCTCCCGATGATGATGCTTTGCTAAATCTTCCTTATCGGACGTTTGAACGTTATTTTAAACAGGTGGTTGAGATATTACGGGAAACATCTGTACAGGGGTTAATTATTGCCCTAGATGAATTCGAGAAAATCGAGGAACTTATCGAAGCGGGAAAAATCCCTAATGATTTTATTGGCTATCTGCGGGGATTGGTGCAAATGAATGCTCAAGTCGCCTTTGTGTTTGCCGGGTTGCACACCTTAGAAGAAATGACCGCCGATTATTTCCAACCCTTTTTTGCCAGCGTTATTCCGATTCACGTTGGTTTCTTAGAACCTGCTGCAACCCGCCAGATTTTAGCCAATCCCAGCCTAGAAAATCCAGATTCGACTGTTTCAGATGTCCCGGATAGTGAGGCGGTTGATTTTCCCCTAGATTACACCCCAGACGCCCTTGACTTAATCTATCGTCTCACCGCAGGTCAACCCTATTTAGTTCAACTGGTCGGATTCCAACTTGTGCGCCGTTACAATGATTTTGTGTTTGAACAGGGACATTCTCGTGACCCCGTTTTTACCGTAGAGGATGTGGAAGCGGTGATTAATAACCCCGCATTTTATCAGCGGGGACGGTATTATTTTGATGGGGTTTGGGGTCAAGCGGCGCGAGGGGTTGCGGGTCAACAGGCAATCCTCAAAGTGTTAGCGCCTCACCCGGATGGGTTAATGATTGAACAATTAAGGATAAAATTAGCAGAATTATTCAGAGAATCAGGACTTGCACCCTTAGAGGAGAAACAATTAGAGGAAGCATTGGAGACACTAATACGCCATGATGTGATTCAGCAAAAGGGTGAGTATTGGCAGATTATCGTTGAACTCTTCCGGCGCTGGGTGTTAAATCAATAGATTGACCTTTAACCCCCCTTAATCCCCCCTTAAAAAGGGGGAAACGTTCCCTCCCCTTGATAAGGGGAGGGTTAGGGTGGGGTCGCATCAAGGTATTGCGTTCTGTTTGAGCTTAAGTTGACACCAATGACTGACGTGCGCCCGATGCAATAACGTGCGCCCAATTCAATGACGTGCGCCCAATTCAATGGTCAAATCTATTTCACCCTTTTTAGGAAGCTCCCTTCAACCGCAAACAGTTGAAAAAACATAATATGAATGTCACTGATTTAAGCAGAATGTTGCCAACTTGGACGCCTAGAAATAAATTTCCGGCTGAAAGCTAAAGTAAGCTAAAGCTTACTGAGTATTTGAACCCGTTAAAACAGGTTTTAGCTTTAGTTCAGGGCTTAGACTAAAATTCCGGATAGGAACATTGGCGACAAAATGATTCTACTTTATGTAGAAACTTAACCTGCTACGCCTCTACACTGGTAAAGACTGACAACTATCTTCCGTTAAAATCGCGTGTCTTCAACCAATCCCCAAACATTTCCCTTAATCCTCGGTATTACTGGTGCTTCTGGCTTAATCTATGCAGTACGTGCCGTGAAATTTCTCTTAGAAGCCGACTATACCATCGAACTCGTGGCATCAAAATCAGCTTATATGGTTTGGCAAGCGGAACAAAACACCCGTATGCCTCCAGAACCTGAACAGCAGGAACAATTCTGGCGTCAGCAAGCCGATGTACCCAAAAAAGGCAAGCTAATTTGTCATCGCTGGGGAGATGTGGGTGCAACCATTGCCAGTGGTTCATTCCGAACGTTGGGAATGGTGATTATTCCCTGTAGTATGAGTACTGTGGCAAAAATTGCTAATGGTTTGAGTTCGGATTTATTGGAACGGTCAGCCGATGTGCAGTTAAAAGAAGGGCGTCAACTGATAATCGTACCCCGTGAAACCCCATTCAGCTTAATTCACCTGCGTAACCTCACCACCCTAGCCGAAGCTGGGGTAAAGATTGTGCCAGCAATTCCCGCCTGGTATCATAATCCTCAAACCATTGAAGATTTAGTGGATTTTGTTGTAGCGCGTACCTTTGATCAACTGAATATTGACTGTGTTCCCCTAACGCGATGGCAAGGCGGTTTTCGGGAAAAATTTTGACCCTTCACGACCCTCGATGGCATGATTTGTAGGGGCGGGTTTCACAATTATCGTTTCTTACCTTACCCAAATGTAACTAAACCCGCCCTAACCAAGTCACGGCGATTAAAATCGCTGCTACACAAACAAAGTCCGCCTACGCGGACTGAATTTTAATGGCGGTAGTCAATCTGAATTTAGCATTAGCTAGGCGTCTAATCGATTGCGTTTAATCTAATTCAGCTCTAACATTTGAACTCCCTTGTATACTCTGCACTCCTACTCTGAGACGAAGGGTATTGACTTAAGGCTGGTGGGCAATGCCCACCCTACGGTATATTAAGGGTTTCGGCGATGTAAAAATGCTTATTGCAGTGCCATTCTACTCTGATACCGTGGTTCGTGCCAAAACGCGATAAACATTCACCGTTTGCTGTTTCCCCTTCAAAGCTAAAGGTCCCCAGGATTCAACCTCAAACTCCCCTTGCAGTTGATCCAGCGTCTGTTGACCAATGAGAATCCGACAGGGAGTCGGTTGACGATGTTTCTCACAACTCTCTAGCCGGGAAGCAATATTAACACTATCGCCAATAACTCCATATTCTAAGCGGTCTTTCCCCCCCAAACTGCCCACCACAACTGGACCTGTAAAAATGCCAATCCGCATTTCAATCACAGGTAAACCTCGGCGTTGCCAATCCCGGTTCATCTGTTCGAGGCGATCGCTAATCGCTAAAGCACAGTCTACCGCCGCTTTCGCATCTTCGGCGACTTCGGTTCTGTGGAGACGAGACATGGGGACACCAAACGCTACCATCACCCCATCACCGGTAAACTTATTCACAATCCCCTGACGCTGGAGGACTTCACGAGTCACTACTCCCAGAATTTCATTTAACCACTCC
Organism: Coleofasciculus sp. G1-WW12-02; assembly: GCF_040219735.1. Taxonomy (NCBI): domain Bacteria; kingdom Bacillati; phylum Cyanobacteriota; class Cyanophyceae; order Coleofasciculales; family Coleofasciculaceae; genus Coleofasciculus; species Coleofasciculus sp. G1-WW12-02. The sequence continues at coordinate 23,488 of NZ_JAVJRX010000100.1, forward strand.
AACAACGCCTCTGGGGTCATTTTTTCCGATATGGTGCTGAAATCTTTGATATCAGCAAAGAACATCGTGGCGGTGAGGCGAATCCCCGGTAACTTCCCAGATTTTAGCAAGCGATCGCGACCTTGCCAAAGAGCTTGAGCCACTTCCGGAGAGGTATTCTGTCCCAACAGCTTCATCACAATCTGCTGCTGTTGATGGGCTTCATAGGAACGATGGGTAACAAAAATTGCCACCGTTAACACAAATCCTGATGCTGGCGCTGCAAACGGAACCCAGCCACCTTGGGTAAGTAGGTAAAAACAAGCACTGGATAACACCCCCAAACTACCCGTTACCCCAATAATTAACGCCAGAGGATGATACGTCACCCGCCCCAATATCCCACCAATTGCAATCCAGCCAATAATCCACAGGATGTCCTCCTGTTGGGACCAAAACCAGAATAAAGAGCGTTCACCCGTCGCCGCATCCAGGAATTGACTAACCATTTGAGCCTGCATTAAAACCCCAGACATTTTCGGGTTTTCGTCTAAAACGGGACTAAAGGGTGTGGCGAATAAGTCTTTGAGACTGGGTGCTGTTGAACCAATAATCACAATCTTATCCTGCACCCAACTCGGATCAACCTTTCCCGCTAAAACATCGCTCAGAGAAACCTGTCGCGCCACCTGATTAGGGGAGCGATAATTGAGTAAGATTTGGAACCCTCTAGTATCTACCTTTTGATATCCCCCCGCATCTTCTGTTAAGGGTGACAATACAGCCTCACCAAGCTGGGGAATGTCTGGGTTATTGGGACTAGCTTCCAGTTCAATCCCACGGGGTTCTAGATAAGTAAGTGCCAGAAGCAGGGAAAATGAGAAAAGCACGCCGCTTTCATTCTCCGCCAAATATAAATTGCGACGAACCACATCATCCGGGTCAAGGGGTATATCATTAAAACCGATGCGTTCCGGTGATACCTCTGGTGGCGGTGGGGTTCCGGCGCGGATATCGATATTTTGAATGGCAATTAAATTCGGTTTTTGCAGTTGTTCCACTAACTGCTGATGACCCGGTTCCACGGGAAGATTGCGATATAAATCTAGACCAATAACGGCGGGGTCAGCGGCTTGCAATCGCCGTAAAACCCGTGCTAAAACCTGATCTGAGATGGGCCACTGGTTTTGATTTTCTAGGTCTTCTTCTGTAATCGCGACAACTAAGATCCGGGGGTCAGGTTCAGTTTCCAGAGGTAGTAGGCGGACAAACTGATCATACGCCGCCAGTTCTAGCGGTTCTAGTCCACCCAAGTGTCGCACGCCCAGAAGGGTAATGATCACAGCAATGGTTGAAACTCCCACGACTCGCAGATGTGCCAAATCGGGTAACGCAGTACGAACCGTTCGAGGGATGCGAAAAACCATAAAAATAGATCTCTGAGCGTCTCAGAAGCCGCTGGACAGCTATGGAGAGATTACTCGAACCCGAAGATGCCTTTAATTTGTCCAACTGACTGTAGCAGCCAACCCCTTCCCGCATTATGCCACTTTTCTGGATAGGGGGTGATACCTCAGTTATAGCCGTTTTCAGTTGGATAGGTACATCTAAACTGAGTTTGATACAAGAAGCTGCTTCACAAAAGAATAAAACTTTCAGGCGATAAGTGGCAACGATAGAATAAGGCTTTCAGATTGATGCTGAACTCAGGTTATATTTGAGCAATAGTAAACGGAAATTTTTCTGGCGCGTTCAGGTGGAACAACGATGAGAAAAGATGCGGTGATAGACTCCACAGGATGCTACCGCTACTCGCTATTGCGGGAATGGAACCCTAATTCTCGAAAGGTTGCTTTTATTATGCTTAATCCAAGTCGTGCGGATGCGACTACTGATGACCCTACCCTGCGTCGCTGCATCAGTTTCGCTCAATCTTGGGGTTATGGTTCGCTTGAAGTAGTCAACCTATTTGGTTACCGAGCTACAAAACCAGCAGACCTGATCAAGGTAAAAGACCCCGTAGGATCAGAAAATGATCGCTATCTTCAAGAGGCTGTTAAACGAGGAAATAGAACTATTTTAGCTTGGGGTAATCGGGGCATTTTGAGGAACCGTTGTAGAGAGGTTCTCGATTTGCTAACTGACTGTGATCCACTCTACTGCTTGGGAATTACTAAGATAGGTTGTCCACGCCATCCACTTTATGTTAAAAGCAACACAGAGTTGTCCATTTATCCATCTTGAATAAACTTACAAATATTTATTATTATACTGTTTTTGATTATATGTGCTTAATCAAGTCAGTATCTCAATTGAATTGATAAATGATAGAGCGTTCATCAAGGTCTACAACAACCTTCCCACCCCGGTTTTTTTCGACCTGTCGCCAAACTTCATAGCCATTCAGAATGGCTTTTTCCCAATTACCAAGCGAACACTGAGAAACTTCTAAATGTGAGGTCATATTTTTGATAGTTTTCAGGAGTTGGTAATCAAGAGTTGAAACGGCTTCTAAAAATTGGTGATCTTTGGCATAGCTAAACACAAGAGCTGATATACCTTCCTCTATGGCTATTGCACGACCGCCATCTTCAACTTCGTCAATACCGGAATCGCTTTTTCGTTTAAGTTTAAGGTTACTACGAATGACTGGAGACCATCCTAAAACTGCGGCGTATGATAAATGAAAAATGTCGTGAAAGCGGTAGCCATCACTTGAGTAGGAGTTATCAGTGAGGTCATTCCCAATCTGTTTTTCATTGATAAATGCTTTCATCTTCACTGAACTATTTTCACTTACCTCTGTAATTTCGACCTCAAACTGACGTGGTAAGCGCTCATGTTCTGGAAAATTATTGTCGAATATGTAAACACCTGTTTGGACTAAATTTTTCCATCCCCAGCGATCGCGACATTTTTTGAGATTACCTTCCGCAATTTGTTCCAAATTAAGCTCGAACTTGCTAGACACATTTGCAATATACCACAATAGATCGCCCAACTCTTCTGCAACACGCTCTTTAAAAAGCTTATGGGCTTCGCCATCGCGAAGGTACTTTTTGTACTCACTGAGCAACTCACCTGCTTCACCAACTAAGCCCATTAGAGGTATAGTTATTCCATTTCCTGTCTGGCTGGGAACTTGGTCGGTCTCTTGCGCTTGTTCTTGATATTCGCGAAAATCCATTATCCGCTCCTTGAGATTCTAAAATGAAACTAAGTATCAGCTTTTGTTGTTTTGTATTCTTCAATAGCCGGGTTAATTCCCCACTTGGGAGGATACCAGTAATCTAAGGTTTGTCCTTTACCAGAATACTTCTGCTTGATCCGAGTTCGACCTGATATTCCGAAAATATCGGGATGTTTCATCCGAGCATATTTATCGACTTCACAAAATAGATTTTGGCAATCAATTAATTGTAGTTTTCTTCCCCATAGGGACTGAAAATTTAGTCCTAATCGCTCAAACTCGGACTCTTGCATTTCTGCCATAAGCTTGATAATTCCTTGCTCATTGAAATTACCGAGATCAGTAAAGCATTTACGAATACCATCTAGTGCTCCCGGTCCAGGAATTACAAATTCCATCTCACTGAAATTCGTAATTTCGCTATAGTTCACATCAGTAATGAACTGATATGCTAAGAAATCACCGATGGTTGGATATTCACGCAGTAAATCGAATCCTTGCTGCATATTCTTAGCATCGGCAAGCTTTTTGGGCAACTCATTAGCCATCATCTGCTCGATTAGCTGGAGATGATTACGGTGTTTTGCCGTATGTCCGAAGTTTGTTCTTCCTGATGGCATGATGTATGCCGCAGAATAGATGGTTTGACCTGACTGAATGGCATCTTTGAGAACTTGGTCATAGCGTTCAAAGGAATATTCATCGTAAATAATGGAACCAAGTTTGTTCTCCAAAAGCTGCCACGTTTCGATCTTATTGAATATTTTGAAGAGGATAACTCTAAAGAACACCTCGTTAGATGATGACGGAAGGTCATCTCGATAGATGATATTACGGATTAAATACTGGCTTACACGATCTGATGCACGGTAGGCATTGGTAAACTTATATGTCGAAATAATTCGATCATCAGTCCAAGGTATCGGTGCATTTTTCAGCTTTTTGAAAAATATTTTTTGCCGTTCAGCAGCGAATCGCCAGTAAGTATTGAATACAATAGTAGGCTTGACAGGCAGAATGTGTGAAATCATGTCTGGTGCAGAGCTTCTGTCGTCGCCATACTCACCAAAATCAAGACTTAGTTGTTTGTTTTGTTCGACGTTTTCAGTAACGTTTTTCTGACGTTGGATGCCCATACTATATTTTATGCGTTATCTGTTTGTAAGTTGTTGCAGCAAGCGTTGTAAAGCCACCTTTTTTAGCATAATGAGGCTATTATCTGACTTAGTAATGGTGTTGAGCTTGGCTACACCGACGAAGCAATGTTTAACTTAGCGATCGCGCTCTAAATCATCGATTACCTTTTGCAGATACCAATTCTCCGGCATCCCCGGATATTTTTTCTTAGCTATTTCAATCAAACGGGCAGCAACATCCCAGTATCCACCCACCATCCGCAGGAGTTGTTGTTGTAACTCTCGATCCACCCGCGCATTCGACCAAATTTGTCGTTCTTGATTGATAAAAATATCCTTCCGATTCAGTTTAGCGGAGCGTTTTTTAATCTCAGCTTCAGCCTTTGCTATTTGCTGCTTCTGCTGATTTAATGCCTGATGATACTTCTGCCAATCCTGTTTCTCAAAATACAGATTCGCCGCTTGTTGATAATCATCCGCCGCGCCTTGGTAATCTTGAAAATCAGCACGCGCCGCCGCCCGATGATAATAAATTTGTGGATCATTGGGCTGAATCGTCAACCCTCGCGAATAGTCCTCAATTCCTTGGCGATAATCGCCCAGTTTTGAGTAAGCTTGACCCCGACAGACGTAAAATTGAGAATTTTCTGGTTGTATCTCAAGTAACTGGGTAAAATCATCGATCGCGCCCCGATAGTCCCCCAGTTCAATGCGAACCCGCCCCCGATAGTGACGAACTTGGATATCCTGGGGATCGAGCTGCATGGCTCGACCGAGATCTTGCATCGCTCCTTGTAAATTCCTCAATTTACTGCGAATAATTCCGCGATAGCAATAGGCTCTAGCATCATTGGGCGCAACTTGCAACAGCCACTGACAATCCTCTAAGGCTTCCCGATAGTTCCCCCGTTCTAGCTTGGTGATAACCTGAGTCAGATATTTCTGCGTCTCGGCTGCACTCGCCGCCTGGATTTGCGCTGCCTGAATTTGTTTGATACTCTCTAGGCAATTCTGGCAATTGTCTTTATCCTTCTGTTCCAGGTACAGTTTTGCGGCTTGTTTAAAAGATGCGATCGCGTCTTTCATTTTCCCCAGCCGACGGTAGGCTGTACCTTGCAGCTTATAAGCCGCCCCGTGATTACTATCAATCTGGAGAACCTGTTGAGCATCCTCCAGGGAAGCTTGAGCATCTCCCTGCGCCAATTGAGCCAAACTGCGCCCCAAATAACTATCGAGATGTTCAGGATTCACCTGTAGCGCCTGAGAATAGTCTGCGATCGCACCTTGCCAATCCCCCAAATCAAAGCGAGCCAATCCCCGTTTGTAGTAAGCATCGGCAAATTCCGGATTAATCTGCAACGCTTGCTCAAACTCCTGAATCGCTCCCTCTAAATCGCCCTGTTGCGCCTTCTGTCGCCCTCGATCGTAAAATTCATGCTCCATTGCCCACGTCCAACTCGTTTATGCGATCGCCAGTTGTCTTGTCAATCATCATAACCTCATTAGCGATCGCGTTTCCATTTGAGCCGTTAACACAGCAACGGAATAAATACAGATATTTTCTCTATTCAATAGACTGATATCGCGATAGCAGCGTTTCAATTAAAATTGGTGAAGCCCGAAATGTCGTCTGCTGTAAACGCTCAATCGCCACAGAAAACGTAATCAATTTTCGCTGTGCAGCAACCCCCAAAACACCGAGCAATCCAATCACATTTAAACCACGCTGCAAAGCCATCTGCCGTGCATCCCGATCATCTAAAATAATCAAATTAGCCCCAATTTTTTCAGCTAGAGTAATCGCTTCTTGCTCGCCTAAGTCTAATTCAATTAGCTCAACATTGGGTTGATGATCAATTCGTTGAACCTTTAGCCAAGCCGGAGGTTGATTTATCCAGCTTTGAACAGGTTCAGGTGCTTGAGGTGCAGATAACTCATGGAGTACAGCATGAGGAATGATCACCTGATCATAGAGTTGAGGCAACAAATCAATTAAGTCAATCAACACCAGATAGCATAACGGTGAAGTATCTGATACAACTGCCATTAACTTTCTGGTGTCTCCTGAGTCATTAGTTTTTTCATCGTTAACAAATCCTGCTCAAAATCAGTTTCATCATAATGTAAATAGGCTCCTGCTTGTTTGAGAAAACTATCCACCTCATAACGCGAAGAGAGGTTTAGCATTCTTCCGACTTGCGCCGAAGTAATCACTCCCTGACGGTAAGCTTCAATAGCTAAACACTCCACGACTTTTCCAGGAACGTTATTCCACTTCTCCTGAATTGTGTTGACAATTTCATCGGGTAAATGGATGGTAATTTGCACAGAACTTCCTCCAGTTTCTCAAGTTTGGCTTAGGCGACAACGTGGAATCCTCGACTCGACAAGCTGTCAGTAGTGAGGACTTTAGTCCTCTCATGGCGCTAAAGTCCTCACTACAAACTCAGTGCGATCGCCAGTTGTATTTGTCACTAATCATAACCTCATCACCTATCGCTCTATTGTCAATCTGGGAAAAGAACCATCAAATATGAGTGTGATTATATGCAGAAGCTTTAGATTTATCATGATTTTAAAGTCACTATGAGGTTTGTTTCATTGCTCAAACAAAGCTTTTGTGATAACAAAATATTAATCCTTGGTTTCAGCGATTGATTCGCCACAGATACAAAATCCGCAGCGGATACCTCACTCATCCAAGTAAGCGTTTCCAGCTAGATTGCCCTTTTGTCAGCTTCTCTTGTTCTGATACTGCGATGCAGACAACGCCATCGACGAGAGCGATCGCCCATAGACAGATGAAGTAAACCCGATTCGGCGTGTAATATATAAAAAGAGATAATTCTTAAAAAAAGTTCATGATTGTTTCCGCCTCTGGCTTCGATCGCTTTAAACAAGCAATCAAAAATAAAGTCTTTTTTGGCAATGAACCCACTCCGGAGTTGATTGCCATCCTCATCGTCTACTTTGTCCAAGGTATCCTAGGGCTAGCCCGTTTAGCGATTAGCTTTTTCCTCAAAGATGAACTGGGTTTGAGTCCAGCCCAAGTCGCAGCGCTGCTGGGGATTGCCGCCTTACCCTGGGTAATTAAACCCCTATTTGGCTTTCTGTCCGACGGACTCCCCTTATTTGGCTATCGCCGCCGCCCCTATCTAGTCCTGTCGGGCTTGATGGGAACAGCCGCCTGGTTAAGTTTGGCAACAGTAGTCGATACAGCTTGGGCTGCAACCCTTGCCATTCTCCTAAGTTCCCTATCCGTAGCCATTAGTGATGTCATCGTAGACTCGCTAGTGGTGGAACGGGCAAGGCGGGAATCCCTCAGCGACTCCGGTTCCCTGCAATCCCTAACTTGGGGTACCTCTGCCCTAGGGGGATTGATTACGGCTTATCTGAGTGGTTGGCTACTGGAAGCGTTCAATACACAAACTGTTTTTGGCATCACCGCCACCTTTCCCCTACTCGTCTGTGGCGTGGCGTGGTTAATTGCTGAAGAATCCGTCAGTTCCAGGATGAACATCGCCACCGTCACCCAGCAAATCAAGCAACTGCGCCATGCGGTTACCCAAAAAGCAATTTGGTTACCCACCGCGTTTATCTTTCTGTGGCAAGCCACACCCACAGCCGATTCAGCTTTTTTCTTCTTCTCCACCAATGAACTAGGATTTGAGCCGGAATTTTTAGGGCGGGTGCGTTTAGTCACCAGTTTGGCGTCTCTGGTGGGTATCTGGCTATTTCAACGCTTTTTAAAGGGCATTCCCTTCCGCACGATTATGGGATGGACAACCGTGCTGTCGGCTGTTTTGGGAATGAGTGCCTTAATTCTAGTTACCCATGCGAATCGAACCTTAGGCATTGATGATCACTGGTTTAGCTTAGGGGACAGTCTAATTCTGACGGTGATGGGGCAGATTGCGTTTATGCCTGTACTCGTGCTTTCAGCAAGACTTTGCCCGTCCGGGGTAGAAGCCACCTTATTTGCCCTGCTGATGTCTGTATGGAATTTGGCAGGACTACTATCTCACGAATTTGGCGCGTTATTAACCCATTGGTTAGGGGTGACAGAACATAACTTTGATCGTCTGTGGTTATTAGTCACGATTACGAACCTCTCTAGCTTATTACCATTGCCCTTCTTAGGTTGGTTACCGACGAGTGATCCGCAAGCTGAAATCAAATCCGAAACCGAATCAAAATCATTACCGCCAGCAGAAGTATTTGAACATCATACGTCGGGTTCTCTATTAGAACAGCCATTCCTACCCGACGTCATGCCAGAGTTTATCCGGGTTTGTAGTGAGGACTTTAGTCCTCTTGTCAAAAGCGCTAAAGCGCCTACTACAAACAAACAACACGATTAAATAATGAGGGAATAAACGATGATTGCAACAGAACAATTTTTAGAATCAAAGTCTTCACTATCCTATGACCGCGAAGGATGGAAACGGGGGTATCAATCGCAACCGAATGAATATGATTACTGGATTGAGGATATTGAAGGAGAAATTCCGCCAGCGCTGAATGGCACGTTGTTTCGCAATGGTCCAGGTTTACTCGATATCAACGGTCAACCACTGCATCACCCCTTTGATGGCGATGGTATGATATGCGCGATCGCCTTTAATCAAGGTCGTGTCCATTTCCGCAATCGCTTTGTCCGTACTGAAGGCTTTCTTAAAGAACAAGAAGCCGGAAAAATGCTGTATCGCGGTGTTTTTGGTACGCAAAAGCCCGGAGGGTGGCTGGCAAATGCCTTTGATATTGATATCAAAAATATCGCCAACACAAATGTGATTTACTGGGGCGGTAAACTGTTAGCCCTTTGGGAAGCGGCGGAACCCTATCGGTTAGACCCCAAAACCTTAGACACCCTAGGGAAAGACACTCTAGATGGTATTTTGGCAGAGGGCGAGGCGTTTGGCGCCCATCCTTGGATTGACCCAAGCTGTAACCAAGATGGGGGTGCGTCTTGTTTAGTGAATTTTGCGATTAAACCGGGTTTTTCCACCAAAATTACCATTTATGAATTAGATGAAGCTGGCACATTAAAACGTGGTAAGTGTCACACAGTTCCGGGTTTTGCTTTTATCCATGACTTTGCAATTACACCCAATTACTGCATCTTTTTCCAAAATCCTGTCACCTATAATCCCTTTCCTTTCCTGTTGGGATTAAAAGGGGCGGGTCAATGTGTAGATTTTCAACCCAACGCACCGACTCGGATTTTAGTGATTCCCCGTCATGGCAATAAACAAATGCAAGTCTTGGAATCTGAAGCTGGGTTTATTTTTCACCATGGGAATGCCTTTGAGCAAGGGGAGCAAATTTGTGTGGATTCTATCTGCTATGAGTCTTTAACTCAAGTGGACTCGGAGATAGATTATCGGGACGTGGATTTTGATGCGATCGCGCCGGGACAACTGTTTCGGTTTACACTGAATTTAGCGGATGCTACGGTACAACGACAGCGACTATTAGAACGTTCCTGTGAGTTTCCCTGTGTTCATCCCGATCACGTTGGACGCCCTTACCGTTATGTATACATGGGCGTGGCTCATAATCCCACAGGCAATGCTCCACTGCAAGCGATCGCTAAGTTTGATGTTACGACAGGAGAGGAACAAATTTGGAGTGCAGCCCCCCATGGCTTTGTCAGTGAACCGATTTTTGTTCCCCATCCTGAAGCGAACCGAGAAGATGAGGGTTGGGTGTTAACCTTGGTCTATGATTCGAGTCACCATCGCTCTGATGTGGTGATTTTGGACAGTCGAGATTTGAGAGTTGGCGCGATCGCACGACTGCATCTGAAGCATCATATTCCTTACGGATTGCATGGAAGCTGGACTTCCACAGTCTTTTAACAAGAATATGACTCGCGCCCGCCCTCATGGATTTGTGTAGGGGCGGGTTTCACTACTATCGTTTTTCACAAAGGTGACTCGCACCCGCTCCATCTCCCCCATCTTCCCCATCTCCTAAGGCTCGATAGCTTAAAATTATAAATATAATATCCACGGCTGATCGTATTGTCTTGTCTCTCAGCAGCATAGAGAACAGCTCAAACCAAAATCTAGACAATAGCGATTCTCAGCCGCTGCGGAGATTTGTCTAAATTATGATATCGAAGCAGAATAATTTTGGTGGAGAAGAGTTATGAAATTTAGCATTGTCATCACGACTTATAACCGCCTCACCTTGCTCAGGCGGGCAATTGACAGTGCTTTGGCTCAAACGATGCCTTGCGAGGTGATTGTGGTGGATGATGGCTCGTCTGATGGTACAGAGGTTTATGTGCAACAGCGACACAAAGAACTCTTAGATAGGGGTGACACTCGTTTAATTTATCACCGAAATTCTCCAAAACTGGGTCACTCAGGAGCGGTCAATCGGGGTGTAGCATTGGCAACAGGAGACTGGGTGAAACTGGTGGATGATGATGACTACCTTGCCCCTAAGTGTCTTGAAGAAATGGCTAAGGCGATCTCCGGGCGTCCAGAGGCTGTAATTTGCTCCTGTCGAGCCATTCAGGTTGATAGGAATGAAAAAGAAGTCAGCAGAAGTCGGCAAGTTGGCAAGGGAACGCTTGTATATATTCCCCAAGACGAGATTCATTACGCCATGCTTTTGGAACTATTGCCATTTGGCACTCCTGTACAAGTGGCATTTTCCCGTCTGGCTTTTCATAAATCAGGAGGATGGGATGCAAAATTCGATACTAATTATGATGATATTGATTCCTGGATTAGAATTGCCCAGTTCGGTGATGCCGTTTTTATAAATAAATGTCTGGCTTACCGGACTGTTTGGGATGGATCATTTAACAGCAAGTTTACTTTAGAGAATCGCCTCGAAACAAACCTGATAATTAAAGAAGAAATTTATGCTTGCATTAGCGATAAATATCGGCATACTTTGCCTAACCTATCAGATATAAAATCGTCAACAATATTACATTGGGGATTTGTCGCGCTCAAAAAAATGGAGGTTTTTATCGCTATAAAGATTTGGCTAAAAACTGAATTTTTAATAGGAGGATCAAGGCTATTCCTGAAGAGGTTATTTTATCGAAATAGTTTGGATAGACTATTGCAAGATTCTCAAATTAATACTTCTTTTTTAGTAACTCGTAAAAATAAAAAAGCTACTTAATTCAAAGTGAGGGAGTTGACACTTCCGTCGCTCAAAGCGAGGGTCTTCTCAGGACTCTCAGATAAGAGTGCTGAGATTTTCGTGACACTCCACACCCGGTCACCCCATACCCCGTCTCCTTTTTGGCGTTCTTAGCCGCCCCTTCAGGTTTTGGGGTAAAATCAAGAGTTCGCAGTCAAACGAAAATGCTTGTAGCAAGGGAGATACTTCTATGACCCGGATGTATTACGACACAGATGCTAACTTAGACCTACTCAGCGATAAAACTATCGCAATTATCGGGTATGGGTCTCAAGGTCACGCCCACGCCCTGAATCTCAAAGAGAGTGGCATCAAGGTGATTGTGGGTTTGTATCCGGGCAGTAAGTCGGTGGCGAAAGCGGAGTCAGCCGGATTAACGGTTCATTCTGTTGCTGAGGCGGCGAAAGCGGCGGATGTGATTATGATTTTGCTACCGGATGAGGTACAGAAAACCGTTTACAATGTAGAAATTGCCCCGAATCTGAAAAAAGGGAACGTCCTTGCCTTCGCCCATGGGTTTAATATTCACTTTGGTCAAGTCGTTCCCCCACCTGATGTGGATGTGATTATGGTGGCACCCAAAGGACCAGGACATTTAGTGCGACGGACTTACGAACAGGGAGAAGGTGTCCCTTGCCTATTTGCCGTGTATCAGGATGCCACAGGTCAAGCTCGCGATCGCGCCATGGCTTATGCTAAAGGGATTGGTGGAACTCGTGCGGGTATTTTAGAAACCACATTCCGGGAAGAAACGGAAACCGATTTATTTGGTGAACAAGCCGTGTTATGTGGGGGATTGAGTGCCTTAATTAAAGCGGGATTTGAAACCTTAGTGGCGGCTGGCTATCAGCCAGAGTTGGCGTATTTTGAGTGTCTCCACGAAGTCAAACTAATTGTGGATTTGATTGTGGAAGGCGGACTAGCCAATATGCGTGACAGTATCTCTAATACCGCTGAATATGGCGATTATACCCGTGGACCTCGCATCGTTAATGACCAAACCCGCGCCGAGATGCGGAAAATCCTGCAAGAAATTCAATCCGGTCAATTTGCCCGTGAGTTTGTCTTAGAAAACCAGTCAGGTAAAGCTGGATTCACAGCCATGCGCCGTCAAGAAGCTGAACATCCTGTAGAAGAGGTGGGTAAAGATTTACGGGCAATGTTTAGTTGGTTGAAGAAGTAGTCATTGGTCATTTGTCATTTGTCATTTGTTAATTTTTGGCAAGACAATTGGCAAATGACATCAGTCTTTATAACCCAGTCCGCGCAGGCGGACTTTGTTTGTGTAGCAGCGATTTCAATCGCCTTGGCAAAAGGGGGTAATAAAGGTGGATTTGGTATAACATTTGTCCTCTTATTCAGCAAACCCCAATTATCATGAACGGGTAAATGCGTAGCGCTAATGACAACAAATAAACTCGAATTAACCCAATCAAAAATAGACTCACCGCAAAATTGGACGGCATTAATTTTATTATCAGTCGCCTTAATTGCTTTGTCGCTAACTGCCATCTTTATCAAGATATCGGTTCAGGAAATTAGCGCCAATGCCACGGTATTCAATCGCCTCTGGTTAGCCAAAACCGGTAAGGGAGCTGATAAGGCATGAAACCGACTATCCGGTAACTTAGTATTAATTCTTCTTAGGCGACATGATAATAATACGCCTTCTTGTACTCATATCGGCAAGCGCCTCACCCGAAACGCTTCATCACTCACAGAAATAATTGCTCCCGCAGCTAAATCCTCCTCAAAGTGATTCAAGGCTTCCATTAAGCGATCGTTAATCATCTCATAACGTTCATTACCCAGTCTAAATAAAATTACGCTGGGTAATGTTTCCCCACTCACCGCCAACAAATAACCAAAATCTAAATCAACAGTTAAAAGAATTTGCCCTTCCTCACGAGCTTTTACAAGAATTTCATCATCGGCTAATCGTTCCAAACCCTCTTCAACTAAATGTATGGCATCATAACCAGCAGCTTTTAACCAATTAACAGTACGTGGCGAGATACCCATATCCGCTAAAAATCTCATCCGACTTTCTCACCCACGATAGGGAAAACCTGCTCTCGTGCCAGCCATGCAGCATACAGCAATGACTGTTGAATATCTTCAGGTTCCAAATAGGGATAATCTTCGATAATTTCCTCCACTGTTTTACCATTTGCCACTAAATTTAAAACTAATGAAACCGGAACTCGCATTCCCCGAATACATGCAACTCCTGCCATGATACGTGGATTAAACGTAATTCTATCTAAATTCAACATAAATTAGTCCTCCAAAACTACTAGATTAGTTTGAACCGCTATGCTGAAAGAGTCTTGATTTGAAATCCCTCAAAGACAACTTGAAACCCTTCCCGTTCCGGTGACGCACACATTAAACCCACTTGCACTGTTTCTGTTTCAGTTAAATAAGCTAATCTCATCATTGTAAATTGTTCGCCGTCAAGGGAATAGTTAATCTCGACAGCGCCGCCGCTACGTTGTAGTTCTAACCATAAGGACTTAGGATTTTCTGGGATACCCACCACAGACCAATCCGAATACTCTCGTGTGACCACTGTGCTGGCATACTGTACACCCTCTACAAACTCAATTCCACACTTTAACCACTTCTGATCATTTTCGCGGATCATTAACCCTGCTTGGTCGTACAGTTTTTGATACTGTCCAGTGATTTTCACGACAGCCATAAAATCACCGGTTATCTCCTGATAATAAAAATGTCCCGTATCGCGGATAAATCCGTAATGCGTCTTGCGCCAGAAGTCTGTTTTTAGTCCTGACGTGACTGTAATTACTTGCTCTTGTTCATTCCAGACAGGCGGTTCATTATACCATTTCATGGAAATTTATCTCTAGTAGATAGCGTTTTTCCTCTGCTAATGGTAAACCCAAAGTGAGGAGCGCGATCGCTCTCCCAGTGGTTACTCCCTTCCCGGTAGAAGATTACCTCTGTTCTAATTGATCAACTTCCTTTTCAGTACGTTCATTTGGGTTTGTGGGATTCCAGTCGGGAAATAGCCCAACTAAAAATTGATTGATGCTGGTGCGGGTGTTGCGGCTCGCATCATCTAGCGGCGCAGGTAGGACGCGATCGCCTAACGTGATAAACAGCAATGCTAGGATCAACAGTGGTCCTAGAATATTTTTGAAACCCATAACTCTCCTCCCAGTCGCATAAATGCATTTGGCATACTGCTAGTTTTCCCCTGAGTCAAGAGAAAATCGTCATTTTTCTATAATTCTTTACATTTTAGCACAATTGACATCCTCACCACGCCGTAGGGGTTTGGTAACCAAACCCCTACGGTCGCTCAAAACTCAAAACTAGACGTCGAGTCAGATAGTGCGTTAAGATTATAGGCTGTGATTTTTTTTAAGAACTATGCATGCTCAAGAGGTTATTCGCTCCATAGAAGCCGAACAGCTCAAATCCGACCTACCGACAGTCCATATTGGTGACACAGTTAGAGTCGGCGTCCGTATTCGTGAAGGGAACAAAGAACGGGTTCAGCCCTACGAAGGTACTGTGATTGCCATGCGTCACGGTGGTATCAACCAAACGATGACCGTGCGGCGTGTCTTCCAAGGTGTTGGTGTAGAACGGGTTTTTCTGCTCCATTCTCCCCGAATTGCCAGTATTACAATCGTGCGTCGAGGTAAGGTTCGTCGGGCGAAGCTCTTTTATTTGCGAGAGCGTGTGGGTAAAGCGACTCGCGTTAAGCAGCGCTTTGACCGGGGGATTTAAATTTTTTTTGGATATTGGCTTGGTATTCATGCCCTAATTGCGTTACAATCAGTAAAGCAAAGGGAATAAATTCACCTCTACCAGCCAACCCAAGCGCTCTTAGTTCAGTTGGTAGAACGCAGGTCTCCAAAACCTGATGTCGGGGGTTCAAGTCCTCCAGGGCGCGTTATAAATATATAAAATTGGGGGAGCATCAGCAGTTCTACCCAAGTCTTATCCACTTCACTGATGAGTGAAGCAGGTTAATATGAATTATGAGTGCTGGGTTGAACAGCTCTGATAATCAGTAGAAGGGGGAAATCAACTTATTGTGGCAAAGAAAACAAAAACGGACACAGAGTCTCAGGAAAAAGCCTCTGGGTTTAATGTTGTAACGTTTCTTCAAGAAACCAAAGAGGAACTTAGTAAAGTCGTATGGCCCTCTCGGCAGCAACTCATTAGCGAATCGGCTGCCGTGTTATTGATGGTCGTGCTATCAGCCACCCTAATCTATTTAGTGGATGGCTTATTCTTGTGGGCATCACAACAGGTATTTGGATGAGTTTTGCAGCAAACGAATCATACGATCGCGACTCACAGCTACAAGAAGCCCCACCTGCCCGTTGGTATGCGGTTCAGGTGGCATCCGGCTGTGAGAAGCGGGTAAAGACAAATCTAGAACAGCGAGTGCAAACCCTAGATGTCGCTGACCGAATCTTAAGAGTTCAGATTCCCCAAACACCGACGGTAAAAATCCGTAAGGATGGATCTCGCCAGCACTCTGAAGAAAAGGTCTTCCCTGGCTACGTCTTGGTGGAAATGGTCATGGATGATGAAAGCTGGCAGGTTGTCAAAAACACACCCAATGTGATTAATTTTGTAGGGGCAGAACAGAAACGTCGCTATGGACGGGGGCGAGGTCACGTTAAACCGGTACCCCTGAGTCCTGGAGAGATCGAACGGATCTTTAAGCACGCCGAAGAACAAGAGCCAGTTATTAAAGTAGACATGGCTGTTGGCGACAAAATCATCGTGCTATCGGGTCCGTTTAAAGATTTTGAAGGCGAAGTGATTGAAGTTAGCCCCGAACGCAGTAAGCTCAAGGCGTTACTCTCCATTTTTGGGCGAGATACGCCAGTTGAATTAGAATTCAATCAGGTGGAAAAAACAGGCTAAGAATGGCAAAAAAAATCGTTGCAGTTATTAAGTTGGCGCTCCCGGCGGGGAAAGCCAACCCGGCTCCCCCAGTAGGACCGGCTCTTGGTCAGCATGGGGTGAATATTATGGCGTTTTGTAAAGAATACAACGCCAAGACCGCCGACCAAGTAGGAATGGTCATTCCCGTAGAAATATCGGTGTTTGAGGATCGCAGTTTTACCTTTATCCTCAAAACCCCGCCTGCATCCGTACTGATCAAAAAGGCAGCGGGTATTGAAAAAGGCGCAAGTGAACCCAATCGGCAAAACGTTGCAACTATCACCCGGGCGCAACTGCAAGAAATCGCTCAGACGAAAATGCCTGACCTCAATGCCAATGATATTGAAGCAGCAATGAAAATCGTCGAAGGGACTGCCCGGAATATGGGCGTCGCGATCGCGGAATAGTCCATGGGTTGAGATTTAAATGCCATCAACCCGCAATCAAAGACCGTTGTCAACCTAATTTGGGGGAGAGGTAAGAAGCTTCGTTAGTCACCCCAGGAGAGATAAATGCCCAAAAAACTATCACGTCGATTACAAGAATTACAAGGCAAGGTTGAAGAGCGACCTTATGAACCCATAGAAGCTCTTAAGCTTTTAAAAGAAACCGCGACGGCAAAATTCCCCGAATCCGCCGAAGCACATATCCGCTTGGGAATTGATCCCAAATATACCGATCAGCAACTGCGGACAACCGTATCACTACCCAAAGGAACGGGTCAGGTGGTACGAGTCGCGGTCATTGCCAAAGGCGAAAAAGTCACAGAAGCGAGTAATGCGGGAGCAGATATTGTCGGTTCTGAAGAATTAATTGGCGAAATCCAAAATGGGATGATGGATTTTGACCTTTTGATTGCCACGCCAGACATGATGCCCCAAGTGGCTAAGTTAGGACGGCTCCTCGGGCCACGGGGTTTGATGCCCTCTCCCAAAGGTGGTACCGTTACCTTTGACCTAACCCAGGCGATCGAAGAATTCAAAGCAGGTAAACTTGAATTTCGTGCTGATCGCACAGGCATCGTTCATGTTATGTTTGGTAAGGCATCATTTTCTGCTGAAGACTTGCTGGTCAACCTCAAGTCCTTACAGGAAACGATTGACCGCAATCGTCCCTCAGGGGCGAAAGGTCGCTTTTGGCGCAGCATATTTGTCAGCGCTACCATGGGACCCTCCATCGAAGTCGATATCCCGACGCTACGGGACTTGAAAGCGGTTGAGGCTGCCTAATGTGAACCGTTAGATTTGTTGACGATCCAATATTTCATTGGCTTGTACCAAAGACAGCAGGTGTTCATCACTTAATATCCTGCCGAGGTCAGCGCCCGACGTATCCACTATCACTGTACATCTAAACTAAAGTACAGGTATTAAAGATACAAGAGCGAAACCCCGGCATGTCCGGGGTTTTGTTATGGCTAATGGCAGGATTTTCTAACTATCAACTATGAAAGGAAACAAGGAGGTGAAACAAGAATGGGCAGAACCCTGGAAAACAAAAAGGAAGTCGTTGCTGATCTCAAGCAACTCTTGAGTGAGTCCCAACTCGCCATCATCATTGACTACCAGGGACTTTCCGTGGCTCAAATTACCGATTTGCGGGATCGGCTGCGTCCCACAGGCACAGTCTGTAAGGTCACGAAAAATACCCTGATGCGGCGGGCGGTTGAGGATGATGAAAACTGGCAACCCATGACCGAATTCTTGGTCGGTTCCACCGCCTTCATGTTAGTCAAAGACGATGTGGGTGGTGCAATTCGGGCATATCAGGACTTCCAGAAAGCCACCAAAAAAACCGACTTCAAGGGCGGCGTGATGCAAGGTCAAGCCTTGAATCAAGACCAAATCAAGGCGATTGCTGACTTGCCGTCTAAGGAAGAACTCATTGGGCAGATTGCGGGTGCGATTAATTCCATCGCCACCCAACTGGCTGTGGGTGTCAATGAAGTTCCTGCTTCCCTGGGTCGCAGCATCAACGAAATTCCTGGCTCACTGGGTCGGGTTTTGCAAGCGCTCTCCGCTCAGAAAGAAAGCGGTGGCTAGTACCTACCGCTACCTGGAACCTAAAAAGCTTACCCTGAGCTTAGTCAAAGGGTCAAACGTAAAAAGTCAAACGAAGGAGTTTATTCATGTCTGCTACAACCGACGAAATTTTGGAAAAGCTAAAATCCCTGACGTTAATCGAAGCGTCGGAATTAGTTAAGCAAATTGAGGAAGCCTTTGGCGTTAGCGCCGCTGCTCCTGCAGGTGGCATGATGATGATGCCCGGAATGGCGGCTCCCGGTGCGCCTGGTGCAGCGGGTGAAGAGCCGGAAGAGAAGACAGAATTTGATGTCATCTTAGAAGAAGTTCCCGCTGATAAGAAGATTGCCATTCTGAAAGTCGTGCGAACCATGACTGGTTTGGGTCTCAAGGAAGCCAAAGATATGGTAGAGTCTGCGCCCAAGCCGATTAAAGAAGCGGTGGCAAAAGAAGCCGCAGAAGAAGCCAAGAAGCAGCTTGAAGAAGCTGGTGCTAAGGTTTCTGTGAAATAGAACTCTGTTGGGGCAATTCCTGAATTGCCCCCGCAATCGATGCATTGAAACGATTGATTTCATCATCCCCCGGATCAACACAAACGGGGGTTTTTCTTCATTTTTGGGTTTGGCTTGTAGTAAGGGATGCGAACCCTCCCCGCCGTCTTGGGGAGGAAACTCTCATCCGGACGAAATGAAAAAAAATGTGACAGTTAATCAATAGTCTACTGGCGGCTCACAAATTATCAAAAGCTAACTATAATTTTTCGATTGATTTTAACTAAGTTTCACGTTTGTTTCTATGTTTATTGGAAAAGCCACCGAAAAATAATCAAGTGGTTTTTCTGAAATGCTTAATTGTCAAGGCATCCAAGGTTTTTACAAAAATAAATCAATCAAAAAAAACCTAAATCTGGAACATTGACTCGATTAAAAACGACTTGAATAGTAACAACGCAACACTACACCCTACCTATTGATGGACGTTACTATGAAACGCAACCTTAAGTCTTTTGTTACCCTTTCAACCCTAGCCGCTACCGCGATCGCGCCTGTTTTATTATCGGCTGATATGGCATCTGCTAAGCCCACTGGAACTGATGCTAACTATATCGGTGCTGGTGTCGCCGCAGGCGTAACCAACGGTGGACACAATAATGATGCGGCAACATTTGGCGGGAATATTCAAGGTCGTGTAACAACTTCAAAAGCGCCAGTTTCTCTGCGCGGTGCTGTTCTATTCAGTGAGGATACCAGCGCCATTATGCCGATTGTTTCCTACGATGTTCCTGTCACGAACAACGCCAATGTTTACGTTGGTGCTGGTTATTCTTGGGTTGAAGCCGAAGAACATGCCACACCTATAGGAAACAAAAATGCTCCTGTTATTACCGTCGGTGCTGAAGCTCAACTTGGTCGCAATCTTGTTGTTTATGGCGATACAAAGGTGGGGATTGAAGCTTATCAAAATAGTCCAGCTTCTGCTGTTAGTATTCAAGCGGGTGCGGGTTATCGCTTCTAAACCATGACGCTCTGGTGAACTAGCAGTGTAGAGACGTAGCATGCTACGTCTCTACGTCGTCGGGGCGGGCGCGAGTTGCATCTAGGTGAAGTCAGAAACGATAATAGTAAAACCCGCCCCTACACTACCTTTCCCACATTCCAGATATGCCAGGACAGGTCTGAAGCATTGCGCCTCGGTATTTTTTTCTGTTCATGAATAATATTTAACAAAAATCAATAAAGATTACATTATAAAAATGGCGGATATCTTTACCATAAAATTACAGTAAAATTTGTTGTCGGAGATACAACAAGGTTAAACTTGAAGTAGAAAAGCCCTATAACCTGATAAAAAACTATTGAGGTAAGGATCATGACTACTGAACTCAGCCAAGTTTTATCGATGATTTTGATCGTTTCTGTTTTCTCGATGGTTCTGTCGCCAGTATTGTGCTGGATTCTTCCCGCCCGCACCGCAAAAAAAACAGTGTAGGAGGGATTTTGAGTCAGCCATCTGATTCTTTGAGGCTAAATCGACAGACGCTTAACTCAACTCCATAACATAGAAGGTACAAGAGAGCAGCGAATTCATCAGGGTGATTATTCCATGAAACTTATACGTCTATTAACCCACCGTCTCCCGGTGGGTTAATTGTTGGTTCGAGCTCAAAGGATAAACATGGCGAGACTTGTCAGAGTATAGTGAGAAGAACATTACGTTTTGGGAACCCTTCTCGGAACGCCGCCGATGTATCAACAGCTCAAACAGCTCTGGCTAGCCATTGTCAACAACCGAGGCGATAATCACCCCCGCTCGCCTAACTCTCCCCTGCAAGCCCCTATCCCCCTGTCATTCTACCCTGAGAGCCAAGGACAACCCGACAACTCAGACGAGATCAACGAATTAAAACAGATCAATCAGCAACTGCGGCGCAAGATTGCTGAACGAGAACAGGTTGAGCAGGTATGGCGAGAGCGAGAGGCTTATTATCGAAACATCGTCGAAAATGCCAATAGCTTAATTTTACGCATCGATACTCAAGGTACAATCACCTTTTTAAACAAATTTGCCCAACAGTTTTTAGGTTATCCGGAAGCAGAAATCCTCGGACATTCTGCAGCTAAGACGATTATTCCAGAAACCGAGACATCGGGACGCAACTTGACCACTTTAATTCAAGACATCATCCAACATCCGGATCAATACCGCTACCACGAAAATGAAAATATCCGGCGGGATGGGAGTCGCGTCTGGGTAGGGTGGACGAATAAAGCGCTCATGGATGTCTCAGGACAAGTGACAGGTATTCTCTGTATTGGTCACGATATCACCGAACGTCATTTAGCTCAAAACGCCCTGCGCTTGATGAATGAACAATTGGAGGAGCGAGTCGCTGAACGTACAGCGGCGTTAACCGCCACCAATGAGCAATTGCGCCAAGAAATTGCTGAACGCCAACGGGCGCAGGAAACGGAACAGCAGTTAATCGCATCACTACAAGCGGCGAAAGACCAGTTACAAGCTATTTTAGATGCTGTACCCGGATGTGTGTCTTGGGTGGGGACAGATTTAAAGTATCAGGGCGTCAACCGTTATCTGGCGAAGACATTTGGATTATCCCCCGAAGCGTTTGTGGGGAAAGAACTGGGGTTTATGAATTCCACCCCCGGATTTAAGGAGTTTATCGTCCATTTTTTTGCCAATCCACTCCAGGAAGCCAACCGAGAAATTGAAACCTTTGTTGACGATAATTGTCGGTATTATTTATTAGTTGCTCAGAAATACCAACAGGGTCAAGCGGCTGTCTGTGTCAGTGTGGATATTACTGAACTCAAGCGCACGGAAGAAGCGTTGCGGTTGAGCGAGGAAAAGTTTGCTAAAGCCTTTCGCTGTTGTCCCAATTCGATCACGATTAGTACCTTAGCAGATGGACGGTATATCGAGGTCAATGAAACATTTAGGCGGTATTCTGGGTATGAACGTCAAGAGGTGATTGGTCGTACTGTTGAGGAATTGAATATTTGGGTGCATTCTGACGATCGCGATCGCATGATTCGTAGTTTGCAGCAGCACGGTGCGATTACGAACCAAGAATATGAGTTTCGGACGAAATCGGGTGAAATTCTCATCGGTTTACTCTCCGCCGAGATTATTAATTTAAGGGGAGAACGTTGCTTACTGGCACTTACCCATGATATTACTCAGCGTAAATTAGCTGAACAGCGTCTCAAAGAGAGTGAAGTCCAATATCGGGCAATCTTTGAAGCCACCACGGATGGTTTAATTATTAGCGACTTAGATGGACAACTCGTGGAGGTAAATCCAGCCACTTGTCAAATGCATGGCTATTCCTATTCAGAGTTTATTCATCTTGATCCCGAAAGCTTTATTCATCCGGACTCCCATTCAATATTTTACGAGTATCTGACTGCGGTTAGACAGGGGGTTCCTTTTCAGCGGGAAGCAGTGGATTTGCGTTCCGATGGTACGCCGTTTCCCATAGAGGTGCGGGGAACCGGGTTTATGTACAAAGGGAAACCCCATCTTTTAGCTGTGGTGCGGGATATTACGGAGCAAAAGCAAGCCGAAGCGCGATTACGAGAAGCGGCTGAACGCGATCGCTTGTTGGGAGAAATTGCGGCTCGGATTCGCCGCTCACTGGATCTGAATGAAATTCTGAATACGACTGTAGCAGAAGTCCGCCAATTCCTGCAAGCGGATCGGGTGCTGATTAGTTATATGGATGGGACGATGCATGGTAAAGTCGTGGCAGAATCCGTGGCGGATAGTTTGCCCTCCTGTTGGGATTTAGCGGTGGACAATGACGAGTATCTTCAGGAGTTAATTGCTTTATTTGAACATACCGAGGTGCAAGTTATTGACGATACCGATCTTTTGGAAACCTCCCCAGAACGTGCTAAATATTTGGATCAATTTCAAGTGAAAGCCGCCTTAGCCGTGGCGATTGTTGTGGATGAGCAAATGTATGGCTTATTAGTGGCGCATCAATGCACAAGTCCGCGTCATTGGCAACCCTTGGAAGTGGATTTGCTGCGCCGTCTGGCGACGCAAGTGGCGATTGCGATTAAGCAGGGACGATTATACCAACAGCTTAGCGAACTGAATACAAACTTGGAGTATCAAGTTGAAGAAAGAACGGCGCAATTGCAGCAAAAAATGCAGGAATTGCAAGAACTAAATCAACTCAAAGATGTGTTCTTACATGCAGTATCCCATGATTTACGCACACCGGTGATGGGGATGTTAATGGTGCTGAAAAATTTACTGAATAGTTATTTTTCTCCTGAAAACCCAGAACTCAGGACAAATGACCAAGGACAATTGACAATCCCTGTCCCCCGTTCCATTGTAGAGCGGATGATCCAAAGTAGCGATCGCCAACTTAATTTAATTAACTCGTTACTGGAGATTCACGCGGCTGAATCTTATGGGATTCCCTGTGAGTGCGAACCTTTAGAACTGAGTCAACTTATTCAAGACATTCTCACAGAGTTGCAACCGTTATTGATCAAAAATCAAGTGACGTTGACGAATCACGTTCCCGATGATTTACCTTTAGTGAGTGCTGACGCCAAACAGTTGTGGCGAGTGTTTGAGAATATAATCACCAATGGGATGAAACACAACCTCCCCGGAATTCACCTCACCCTGAGTGCGACGGTGGTGGAGGGTGCTGTTGGGGGGGATATGGTGCGTTGTGCGATCGCGGATAATGGAGTAGGGATGGAACAACAACAGTGCGATCGCCTTTTTGATCTCTACTATCGCGGCGCGTCTTCTCGCAGCTTAAGCGGTATTGGCTTGGGATTGTACCTGTGTCGGCAAATTATTAAAGCACACGGAGGCGAAATTGGGGTGATTAGTTCTCCTGGAGAGGGGACAACGTTTTGGTTTACTTTACCTGTCTCTCAAGCATCGCTTACCCGTTTGTGAGTGTCAACCAAGTTGTGATGCATTTTTATGTCTAATTGCACGGGGCTGGATAGGATTTATTTTTTGAGGAAAACTAAATAGGTAGCTACGGATTCGACGAACCGTTGAACTCATCACCATCAGCATCTTGGGTAAGCAGATGCAAACTATGGCACTAAAGAGTGTAATTATTAAACAGTCAGCTATACCCATATCCTTATTTTCCTGTTGGTTGCATTGGCATTTCTTTGCCTATCCATTGATTATGACGGCAATTTGTCAAAGTTAATACAGGACAATGGTTAAAATTTCTTTTAGGTCTGATAAGTTTCCCTGCTAATACGATTTGTTAAGACGCCGTAGGGGTTTGGTTACCAAACCCCTTTATATCATGTCCTGACTTTGTGTAGCTGCGGTTTCAACCGCCCTATTTTCTAGTCATTGTATGCACACCATCCCAATAATCAGGAGGCGGATTATCCTGATAATGTTTAGCCCGTTCGAGGTGAATCAAAACCGGCTTATCATTGGGTTCAAGTTGATAAGCTTGTTCAAAATACACAATTGCCCTGGAGAAATCGCGATTCATGTAGGTTTTACGTCCTTTGGCATACAGGTCTAAAAATTTGTGAGTTTTATCGTTGAGAGGCGTGTCGATATCTTGAAGCAAATGATAAATGCTAACCGCTTGATTTTTTCCCTTCACCCGAATTTTATCCAATTCCCGCACCCAAACATTTTGGCGACAGAGGTTATACGTATATTCACTAATGATAATATCGCAGCCGTACTCTTTAGTAATACTTTCCAGGCGGGCGCTGAGATTCACGCCATCTCCGATAACCGTATAGTCCATGCGTTTGTGGGAACCAATATTACCCGAAACCACTTCTCCTGAACTAATTCCAATTCCAATATGAATTAAAGGTTGGCGATTTTTCATCCGAGGTTCATTAAACTTGGCTAAGCGCCAGCGCATATCTAAAGCCGACTGAACCGCCATCCAGCCATGATTTTCTTTTAACGCCAAGGGAGCGCCAAAAACTGCCATTAGCGCATCACCAATAAATTTATCTAAAGTCCCTTTATGCTCAAAGACCGATTCGACCATTGTTTCAAAGTATTTATTCAGCAGCGAAACAACTTCCGACGCTCCCAAGTTTTCGGTTAAAGTTGTATACCCCCGAATATCTGAAAATAAAATGGTGACATCTTTTTTACTCCCCTGCATCAGTGCATCTTCACCTAACGCCAAGACTTCATCCGCTACCTCTGGCGTCATGTAGCGATACATCGTTGTTTTCAGCCGCTTTTCTCGACTAATGTCTTCTAATACAACTAAACCCCCTCGCACTGTTCCTTGGGGATTCGTTAGCGGATTGACCGTCAAATTAATACTCCGTTCTATGGGTTGGACTTGCTCTTTAGATAGATAGGATGAAGATAGATAGGATGAGGTAGGAACAAGACTGGGAGCTTCATTCCAGAGACTATAGATTCTAGGGTTATCGCTTTTGGGAATAGCGAGGAGATAAAGATGAGTATCATCATTCGATTGGCAATAGGGGGGAGTATTGGGTTTTTCTATCTCTTCCAGTGGACATTGGAAAAGACCCACGGTTAAATTTTGTTCGGGGAGGTAATGCTTCGCACCCGTAGTTAGGCTGTCTTGTAACCGGACTTGGAGATATTCAATGGGCACAACCTCCCAGACGTAGCGACCCGTGAGTTTCTCTTCCCACAAATGACGATTGCGATTATCGGCTTGTTGTAAGGGACACCCCAGTAATCCTAGCGCTGCATCATTAATGGTCACGATTCGTCCCTGCATATCGGTAGAGATAACCGCATCAGAAAGGCTTTGCAGGATGTCTTTTTGATATTGCTTTTCGATCAGAACATTCTCAAACAGTTTGGCATTTTCCAGGGCAATGCCGGCTTGAATATTAAATGCCCGCATAAACTCTTCATCGGAGGTGCTGAAGCTACCTTGATGCTTATTAATCAGTTGAGTTACACCAATTAAATCCCCCACCGAGTTAAAGACGGGCATACAAAGAAGATTGCGAGTCACATAGCCTGTTTTTCTGTCTGTCGTCGGATCAAACCGAGGATCTTTATACGCATCGGCAATATTCAACGGTTGACCCGTAGACGCCACGTAACCCGCAATCCCCCGATTAGCTGGGATACGAATTTCCATCATCTTGTTGCCATCAGCCGTCGCGACTTTACTCCACAGTTCCCCAGTATCTTTACTTAGCATAAATAACGTAGAGCGGTCTGCTTGCATTAACTCCCGCGCTTGATCCATGACTAGACGCAGTGTGGCTTCTAGGTCTAAACTTTGACCTAGGTACTGGGTTGCTTTTAGGAGTGCAGCGGCGCCGCGTTGGTTCCGGGCTGCCATGTAGAATGATTGGCAAGTTTCCAGGATAATGCCAATAGAGGCGGCAAAGTCACGGAAGCGCTGTTCATCTTCTTCGTCAAACGGTACACCCCCAGCTTTATTCAATAGCTGTACCACAGCGACAATCTTTTTATTGCTGCTGACAATGGGCATACACAAGAGGGAATCGGTATGATAGCCGGGAGACTCGTCAACTTCCGGATTAAACAAGGGGTGGTTATAGGCTTCGGTGATATTGAGCGATTCACCCGTCGTCGCCACATGACCCGCTAAACCCACCGTCAGGGGAATGCGAACTTCTTTGGCGGCGTTGTCCTCACCAGAGGGAATTTTTGCCCAAAGCTGGTCTTTGTCACCATCAACCAGGAAGATAGTTGTACGCTCAGCTTGCAGGAGTTGACCAATTTTTAGAGTAAATGCCTCCATCACCTGTTCCAGCATGGTTTCGAGCGCTTCATGGTTAATCATTTCCAGCGCTCGCAGAAATTGCTGAAATTCAGCGGTGATGAAGTCCAGTAAGCAGATAAATTCGGGAAGGGAGAGGTCTTTAACTCGATGAGTTAGGACGCTAGTGCGATTGAGTTGGGTTAACTGAGTCAATGTAGCAAGAACGCTACCGGCATTAGACAGTGTCATAGTATTCGCTGTTCAACAGCTACTTTTGGCTCTGGCTGTCAGACGTGCTCTCATGCACGTCGGGTTGAGGAATGCAGTCTGGGTAAAACAAATAAGCACAGCGATATCGGTGAAAATTGAAAAACGCTTCCTTTTTCCGTTAGTTTAGACCAATCTCAATTTTAGACAAATTTATCTGCCTGAGTTGTTATTTGTCATTTATGCTTTGTCCTTTGTCATTTCCTCTTACCTGTTGCCTCTATTGTCTCATCCTTGGGTCTTCACCCGATGTCCAGAGGGATTCTTGCTGGCTGAGCCTTCGGATTCGCCCTTAAATAATTCTCAACATTAGAGAATAATAATATTTGCACAGATATAAGAGGGCACGGCAATGCCGTGCCCCTACCACAGTTTAGGGACATGGCACTCTGATGCGGTAGAGGTACGACAAAACCACGCCCTAATTAAGCCGCCGTTAAGAGCGATCGCGACAAAACCACGCCTTGATAATATTGTTGTAACTGACGGGTTGCGGCTGACCAACTCCAGCGTTCGGCTTCCGCCCTAGCGTTTTGGCGTAGGGTTTCCCGTTCACTTTGTTCCTGGAATAGACGTTGAGTCGCCGCGATCGCGCCTTGTTCATTTTGCGGATCAAATAAGTAGCCGTTGACCCCATCAGTGACGATATCAGGAATCCCACCCGAACGCGCCGCCACTACCGGACACCCCGCCGCCATCGCTTCTAGCAAGACTAATCCCAAGGTTTCGGTACGGGAGGGGAAAATAAACGCATCCGCCGACGCAAAGGCAGAACCTAAAGGTTCGCCTGTAAGATAACCAACAAAATGGGTTGGGGTTCCGGCAAAATGTTTTTCTAAGGCGCTGCGATGGGGCCCATCTCCCACTAACGCCAAACGCGCACCGGGGATGGATTCGAGAACCGGTTTAATCCGGTCAATTTCCTTTTCTGCCGATAAACGCCCAACATAAAGCAACAAGGGACTTTCCGGGTGTCCTTGGGACAAGTGCGATCGCATCTTTTCAGATGCCAAACTAGGATGGAATGTCTCGGTATCCACACCCCGTTGCCACAAATCCAATCGTTGAATCCCGCGCCCTCTCAATTCCTCAACCATCGCCGTCGAGGTACATAAATTAAGCTGGGCTTGGTTGTGATTGGCTTTAATTAATTCCCACATCACTGGTTCTAACATCCCTAACCCATAATGCTGAAGATATTGGGGTAAATGGGTGTGATAGGACGCGACTAAAGGAATTTGCATCACCCTAGCATAATACAGTCCCCCTAACCCTAATACCGCCGGATTCACCACATGAATCACATCTGGCTTAAATTCGGCTAAAGCCATGCCAATCGCGGGTCGAGGTAATGCCAGTTTCAGTTCTGGATATAGAGGTAATGGGAAACCCGAAACGCCATAAATTCTGGCACCTTTGTGTTCAGTGAGTCCACCATCGGGACAAATAACCAGAACATCGTCACCATTGCGTTGTAAATGGTCAACCGTGTGCCGCAGTCGAGTGACAATTCCATCAACTTTTGGCAAAAAGGTTTCAGTG
Organism: Coleofasciculus sp. G1-WW12-02; assembly: GCF_040219735.1. Classification (NCBI taxonomy): domain Bacteria; kingdom Bacillati; phylum Cyanobacteriota; class Cyanophyceae; order Coleofasciculales; family Coleofasciculaceae; genus Coleofasciculus; species Coleofasciculus sp. G1-WW12-02. Next base: position 51,958 of record NZ_JAVJRX010000100.1, read on the forward strand.
AATAAGGCAATTCGCATAATCGTGTGACCGTGTGCGGAGTGTTATTGCAAAAGGCAGAAGGATTCTTACTGGTATTGGGTCGTTTCAGCCATTATATCTGTCTTAATCTTTATGGCGACAGCTATAAGGACTAAGAGCGTTCATTGTGTTTTTGCGGTAAGGTACAGAGTCCATGAATGCCGATAGCCGCGATGATTCCCCCTAATAAAACGCCCACACCTTCAGCCAAACAATTGATTCGATGTCTGTTTTCTGCGGCTTGGGCAATGGATAAGTCACGCATTGTCGAGGATGGAGATTGAGACAACGTTTGGTAATAAGTATTTCCCATCACAAATGGGATGGGGTAAGAGGAAACTGAGATTTTCTAGTTCCTCTTACCGAAACCATCGGTTCAGTTATCATCGTGGGCGGTTCTAGACTAAGTTGGGTTGAAAAAACGGGAACATAAACCACCGAAACTCCTATTTTTTCCCATTGACGTTTTATTTCTTCCCTAGCGTAATCCTGAATTCTGGACCGATAGTCTAGAGATTTATCGCCGCCAAGACACCTTGGGTAAGATTTGTTTTTCATCTACACGGTGCTTGTACTTGCTGGCAAAGTTAAGTAAGGAATCGATCAGGGAATCAGATAGGTAGTGGGGTTGGAGTCCTAAACTTAACAGGCAAGTATTTTTGGCGTAGAAATAGTGCTGTTCTAACTCAACCCGTGGGTTATCGAGGTGCTGAATATCCACATCGATATCTAAATGGGTTCCAGCATTTTTCACCATCACGGCTAAGTCGCCCACACTGAACATTTCCGTGAACTGGTTGAATACACGGAATTGACCGGGATCAGCCGGATTCGCGATCGCGAGTTCGACACAGCGAACCGTATCCCGAATATCTAAAAAGCCCCGCGTCTGACCCCCTTTACCGTATACTGTCAAGGGATGACCGATCGCCGCCTGGATACAGAAACGGTTTAAGGCGGTACCGAAAACGCCATCGTAGTCGAGGCGGTTTATCAGCATCTCATCCATACCCGTTTCTTCGGTTAAGACACCATAGACGACGCCTTGATTGAGATCCGTTGCCCGGAGTCCCCAAATTTTGCAAGCAAAGTGGATATTATGGCTGTCGTGGACTTTGCTGAGGTGGTAGAAGCTACCGGGTTGCTTGGGATAGGGTAAGGTGTCTTTGCGTCCATTATGCTCGATGGTGATATAGCCTTCTTCGATATCGATATTCGGCGTTCCATATTCACCCATCGTCCCCAGTTTGACCAAATGGCAATCGGGGAAGTCTTGTCGCATGGCGTACAGAATATTCAGCGTCCCTACGACATTATTTACCTGAGTCAGTACCGCATGTTCCCGGTCAATCATGGAAAATGGGGCAGAGCGTTGTTCACCAAAGTGAACGATTGCCTCGGGTTCAAACTGATGCAGGGATTTAATCAGGAAATCGTAGTCGGTAATATCACCCACGAACAAGTCAATGGATTTTCCCGTCAGATCCTGCCAACGCTGGAGGCGTTGCTGAATCGGTGCAATTGGCGTCAGTGTTTCTACACCCAGTGTCATATCCCAATGACGGCGCACCAGGCTATCTATAATCCCGACGTCATATCCTTTGTTGGATAGATGCAGGGCGGTTGCCCACCCACAATAACCATCGCCACCAATAACCAAGACTTTCATAGTCGATCCATAAATTGTGCTTGCCGATACTCGGTAAATGTATCAGGTTTCGGGTACTCTCGAACCATTAAACTCAGCGATCTCACCCTATTAAATCATCCTACATGCATACGAGTCAGCCAACTCTACCCGCCAACTGTGTCCTCCGACGCGCCTATTCTGGGGATCGGGGCGCGATTTTCCGATTGGTACTGGGGGCAAAACTTGATCCGACGCAGTTACGATGGCAGCAATTCTGGGTGATTGAATGTCAGGGACAGGTGGTGGCTTGTGGACAGTTGCGCCAGTTTGCTGACGCCCAAGAGTTGGGCAGTTTGGTTGTCGCCCGACGGTGGCGCGATCGCGGTTTGGCAACCCTGCTGATGCACCATCTGATTGCCCAAGCCAGCTTTCCCCTTTATCTGGAATGCTTGGGGACGCGCCTAGCCCAGTTCTACAGGCGCTTTGGCTTTGTCCCGGTTTCCTGGCAAGAGTTGCCGCGATCGCTTAAAATTAAATTTGGTTTGTCTCGTATGGCAAAAATTATTTTGCGACTCCCCGTAGAAATTATGCACCTGACATCAAACTGTCAATAACTTAAACCTTGTTCAATCTTTATTCTTCTGGGCAAAAAGAAAGTTTTGTCCTTAGGTTTTCTTAATCTAAAACCCTTATATCCTACGGAATAACACTTAATAATATTTTTTTTATAATCCCACGAGGTACGGGAGATTCTCCCCCCGCAAGATCTCAATAATTCGATTGTTATGTAACAATTATTATTATTTTCAGGAAAGCCTAACAAATTCGATTGACTCACCCAATATAAGTAGATACAATAACTAAGTTGCTCTACTCCTGAAGATAGATGTTATATCTATCTAGCAGTCGTTTAATTAAGAGTGACAACTGTCCTACTTCATACGGTGTGATTCCATGACAAGATTTATGAAATTTACCTCACTGGCTGCCTTAACGGCTGCTACCACTGCTGCAACCGTCGGTCTAGCTAATGTATCACCCGCTACAGCCGCTTCAATGAGATTTAGTGTAGACATCCATGATATCCCAGTTAATTCAGACATACTGGGTGGTTCAACAACAATAAATGCAGCTGCTGGTTCCTTCACCACGAACGATTCAATGGATGCAATTGAATCAGTTGCTCTAAAGTTGGGGAATATCAAATTTAATCAAGGGCAATTTGTCACTGATGGCTCCCAAACCAATATTCTTTTCAGTACGCCTTCTCAGAGTCTCACTCTGTTTAACATACTGCCACTGCCCCAGGAAATTGGTGATATGGCAAGTGGACAAGCCACTTTGGCAAATGGAAATTTAACTGGCTCTGTCTCCTACAAACTAACTAAAGTTCCTTCTGTTCCTGAACCCCTGACACTTCTGGGTTCAGCCGCCGCATTAGGCTTTGGATTCGTACTCAAGCAAGAGAATTCGAGAAAGAAGAATAAAGTCAACTAGTAATCCTAATTTATAGGAAAGTAATTTTCGGGTTTTATGTGGTGCATCGCCAAGGGCGCAAATCTTGCGCCCCTAATATCTATTTGAATAGAAGCTTGTTGTAAATAAATGATTGAACCCTGTAGAGACGCGCCATAGCCCCTCTCTACAACCTCCCCCGCAATACCTCTAATTCTTCTGGCAATGATGGAGGATTATATCCTAATGCAAACGCCTTGGAACTGTCCAAGGAAACATCTGAAGGTCTTGGCGCTGCCATTTTTACTTCAGTTTGCCGACAAGAGTTTAATCCGGCTTTGGGTAATTGTAACACATCCACCAAGAGACGACCAAATTCATAGCGTGATATCCGCTCTTTCCCACCCAGATGCAGGTAGCCTTGAATCTTATCGAGGGCTAACAATAACCCTTTAGCGGCGGTGGTTCCACTCACAGGTGTGCGAAATTCATCAACAAATAATTTTAACTCCCCTCCCGCTTGTAAAATGTCAATAAATGGCTGAATAAAGCTAGTCGCCGTTGGTGTCGCCTGACCAAACATTAAAGGCATTCTACAAATTGCTGTCCGAGGATAACGGGTTAACATTATATTCTCAGCCCTAACTTTTTGTTCTCCATAATAACTAATTGGCGAAACCGGATCAGTTTCCCGATAGGGTGGGTTTAAACCATTGAATACCAAGTCAGTAGATGTAAATACACAAGGAATGCCATAATCCGCACAAAGTCCCGCGATATTACCAGATGCTATAACATTTATCACTTCTGTCTCTTGGGGATGTATCTGGCAAAAATTAGGATTGGATTGAGCAGCGGTATGAATAACGGCGTCAGGTTTAATGTCTTGAAAAAGTTGTTTTAGTTCCGGGAAATTGGTTAAATCAACCTTTATTGTGTTTATACCTGGACTATTGATCAAGTTAGAAAAGCAAGTTCCATAAACAGTCCATTCGCCTTTAGATAATTGGCAAATATGCAATCCTAAAAAGCCACTAATACCTGTAATTAATAACCGTTTCATCTCATTCTTTTCCGGTAAATCCTGGTAGAAACTCTTGCTTCCCTCTGGGGATTTGGCGAAGCTTATGCGCTGGAATATTGGCATAAAACCGAGACATTTGGACGCATAAGCGAGAGCCCCTACGAATGCATCTGCTCCCAAATGTCTTTATAAGATCCCATCACTTTGACTCACAGGTTAATACTTCATTAACAGGTGCAAATCCTTCTGGGTCATCATAGCCAACTAACTCAGAATAGTAATTCTTGTTTTGCAGGAGAACCACCCGTGCTGTGTCCAAGGGGGTATCATGAAACGTGAGTTCTCGTTTCGTTGTCAGGGAAATATTTTCAGCAACATTTGAGGGAAACTGTTCATAGGTAACAATTGTACTTCCCTCGTCTTCTGTAATGGTAATATATGCCCTCATTCCCAAAGGATTAGGTTGACCAGACTCAGGATCATATTGGCAGATTCTACCCGTGCTAGAAGCCGCGCAATTCAAAGGAAAAATAACAAAAACTAGGGCAACAACCCACTTTGACGAATTAATTTTCATGATAAATCACCTGAGAAAGGATATTTTTATAGGTAGTTCACTCTTTACAGTTTGGTCTTCAATGGAAGGAGCTATTGTTGTCCGTTAAAAGGAAATGATAACTGTTTCGGCGGACATGATATTCTATCATAGTTCATCCTCTGCCAGTTCCTTCATTTCTTGTAAAGACTGCCAACCTGGTTTCCACAGAGAACGGTCTTTAAACTGTTGAGCATTAAGCCAAAAGCGAACAGTAGGGTCACAAGAAGCCACCATTTCAGCAAAAACCCATTGACCCTGATTTTTGCGGTTGACCACTTGAAAATGTCGCCAACCCCAGGTTTGTTGAGTCGCTGTCCATTTGGAACCCACCAGATAAGGAAATTTTTGTTTTGCCATTAATAATTGGAAACGTATTGACCCTTCACGTCATTCGGTGGCGGTGTGTAGGGGCGGGTTTCACTATTATCGTTTCTTACTTAACCCAAATGTAACTAAACCCGCCCTGATCCAATTTTGAATTAATTCCCCCATCTTCCCCATCTTCCCCATCTCCCAGACGCGCCATGGCGCGTCTCTACTTCCCCATCCCTCATCTCTTGCGCTCAGACAACAGGCGTGCGGCAATAATTCCACCCATAAAGCCAAATAAATGCCCCTCCCAGGATACACCGGGAACCGTTGGTAAAATACCCCAAATTGCTCCTCCATAGAGAAATCCCACGATAAGTGAGAGTAAAATAGAGGGAACATTGCGTTGAAAATAGCCACGCAACAGCAGAAAACCAAGATAGCCAAAAACTAGACCGCTAGCGCCAATGTGAACACGAGAAGAACCGATTAGCCAAACCCCTAAACCACTGACAACCATGGTGATGGCGGTAACAATAAAAAAGTCGCTGGTTTCTTGTAACATGACAAACCAGCCTAGAGTGAGAAAGGGGATAGTATTGGCAATTAGGTGACCTAAACCACCATGGAGAAAGGGGGCAAATAGTATACCCCTTAACCCGATAATTTGACGGGGGAAAATACCATAGCGGTTCAGTGCGCCTTGAAAAATGATTAAATCAATGAGTTCTAAACCCCACATCACGGCGACAAGTCCGCCTAAAATGGTAGCCTGGGTTTTGACTTCACGGGCAAGTGCTTTGGTTTCCTGATGGACAAGTTCTCGGGTTTCCCGGTTGCTCATGGCTAGACCTCTGGGATAGAGTGTTGAGTATTAATGTTTCTAGGGTAGCAACTTCCCCTACGAGGTATGAATAGCAATAGTCAAGCCTATCAATAATCCCACTGTGTAGAGACGTTGCATGCAACGTCTCTACAACCCTTGATGGGAGTTAAAAATTTTCAATCGCGACGGGTTCAATGGGTTGGGCTAACTCAAAACCGAATATCCGCGAATAAAAGTATAACTCGGCTTCCAAGGTGCGCTTGATGTTTTGTGCCCTTCGGAATCCATGCTGTTCTTCTGGGTAGGTGACATAAGCTACGGGTAATCCCTTGGCTTTTAACGCCTCTACCATCGTCTCGGCTTGGTTGGGGGGAACCACTTTATCTTCTAACCCTTGGAAGAAAATCACCGGACAGGACAGTTGGTCGGTAAAATGAATAGGCGATCGCGCTTTGTACAAGTCTTGGCGTTCTGGATAGGCACCAATTAACCCATCCAGGTAACGAGATTCAAATTTGTGGGTATCGGTGGCTAAGGTTTCTAAGTCGCTGACGCCGTAATAACTCGCCCCGGCTTTAAAGATATCCCGGAAGGTAAGAGCGGCTAATGTAGTATAACCCCCAGCGCTACCCCCTGCGATCGCTAAACGTTCTCCATCGACGAATCCTTGTTCAGCGAGGTACTTTGCACCATTGGCGCAGTCATCGACATCGACTATTCCCCATTGATTCTGGAGGCGTTGGCGGTATTCGCGTCCATACCCTGTACTTCCACCATAGTTAACATCTAAGAAGGCAAAGCCGCGACTCGTCCAATATTGGATTTTTAGATTAAAGGTACTGGATGTAGATGCAGTCGGTCCACCGTGACTTTTGACAATCAGGGGAGGTTTCTCGGTTTCGGGTGCTTGATATTCTTGGTTTTGAGGGGGATAGAAGAAGCCGTAAGCCGTTTGACCGTTTTCGGTGGGAAAGGCGATCGCCTCGGGTATGGAGAGATATCCTTTATCTATGTCTAATGTTGTCGATTGACGCAGAACCTCTATCTGTTGGCTGGCTACGTCCATTTGTACCACGGCGGTGGGTTCGGTTGCAGAACCGCCAATAAAAACGACTCGATTTTCTGTCACTTGCACCGATGAAATACTGGTATAAGGGGTTTCAATCGGGTTTAATTGTTTCGTCTGTAGATCGATACTTCCTAAGCGCCATCGACCTTGGACAGTATAGGCACAGATTAGGCGATCGCGCGATGAGATGCCATAAGTAGACATACCAAACACCCACTGGGGAAGACCAAACTCAGCCTCCATTTCCCAAAGGGATTCTACCTGGTTCTGATTCCAGCGATAAAGATTCCACCACCCTGTCCGATCACAAACGAAGTATAATGTGCCATCGGGTGACCATTCCGGTTGAAAGATTGACTCCTCAACTCCACCTGCAATACATTTGGCTTCACCTAATAATCCATCTGCTTGAATCGGCGCCACCCACAATTGTGTCCCATCCCATGGCATATTGGGATGATTCCAACTCAACCAGGCTAAGTGAGAACCATCCGGACTTAAGCGGGGTGAGGCGTAGAAGTCATTTCCTGTAGCGATAATTTGGATAGCGTCACTATTATTTAAAGGAATACTGACTAAGGTGTTAACAGGTTCTGCACCCTCACTACTGTGATCTTCGCGCACACAAATCAGTCGTTGTCGCTGGGAGTCAATCACCATATCAGCATAGCGCAGAGTTCCTGCTGACTCTGGGGTGATGGGTTGGGGTTCTGCATCACTTGTGTGCTGGTAAAGGCGCTGATCTTTATAATTAGCAAAATAAATAATGCCATCTTTAACCGCGTAAGCACCACCCCCATATTCGTGAACGCGAGTACGCACATTAAAAGCCGAGGGGGTAATATCTGCGATCGCGCCATTCACCTGACGGCGTACAATCACATTACGTCCCGCTTCCATGGGTCGTGCTTCTATCCAGTAGGTATCCGTACCATCTAGGGTAATACTACCTAAGCCAATCGTACCAGCCACAATGAGTTCGGCTGCGATGGGAGAGTTCCAGGAACCGTAGGGAGCGATTTTCGGTTGAGTCATCGTTAATTAATTGTCTATGGGTTTTGCCAACATCTGTAGGGGCGACCCGCTGTATTAAAATAGGAGAATCAACCTATCAATTTGATCGGGTCGCCCGACCCATGATACCGTCAATTCAAGACGAATAATATTGGGGTTGCCCCTGAACAAAATTCCCACAACCAACCCATTCATCTTATCGGGAGAACCCGGCATCAGGTATCAGAAATTATTTAAAACCATCTGCACGTAGACTGGGGCGAGTCGAGACAGGTTAATTGTCACACCTGAATATTTGCTCAGCGACTCGCCCCTACAACCCCGAACCCGATAATTCCCACAACCGCGATAACCTATTAGGTCAGGTATCCTGGAAAAGGTGAACGTCGCCTACTCCTCCCCGCCTGATCGCAAATCGCCAGAAATGGATATTAATCAGTTACTCCTCTGGATTGTCTGCACCTCTTGCATTCTGAACATTATCGTCGGAATGCGTCGTGCTAGGATTTCAGATTCAGCCCCCTACATCCATAGCTGGATGATTGTTTCCGGTTTGGTGTTAGCCACAACTGCTGTCTTGTATGTCCTCACTCCAGAGAATGCAGGTTGGATTGGTGGGGGATTATGGGGGTTGTTGATTTTAATGCCGATTCTAGGGTTTAGACTCATGAATCAATTGGCATATCAGGAACGCTTTGGCTTGGCTAGCCGACTGGGTAAACTCCTCTGTTGGCTGCACCCCGCCCAGAATTGGCGTCAATTTTCTGAATTGTTGGACACGCTGGAACAACTCAAGCAAGGTTCAACCACTGAAGCCACGGCAATTATCAATCGCGACAAAACCACCAATCGTCCTCTGGTGCGACACACCATCGCCACCCTCTACAAAATGGAGGCGCGTTGGCAAGAGTTGCGGGAGTGGATTGAAACCAACGTATCACAGAGTGCCCTAGAACATGATCCCAGTATAATCCTGTACTACCTGCGAGCCGTGGGAGAAATGGGGGACTTAAATGGCTTGCTCGCACAACTAGAGCGGTTTGAACCTATCTTAGAACAAAGCGATCGCGGCATCAATCAGAGTCAAGCTTATTTATTTGCCTTTGCCTTTTGTGGTCAAAAAGCCCAAGTCGCACAATTGCTCACTGGACCCTTAGCATTTTATCCAAATTACATTCGCCGATTTTGGCTGGCTACGACGGATTGGGCGGCGGGAGAGGTAGAGGGGGCGCGTCAGCAACTGTGGGCTATTTCTAACCGCCATACTGGACTCTACCGCCATGCTATCCAAGCTCGTTTATCCCAATCACCTGTCAACCCTGATGCTGTTTTAACTCAACATTCTCGGCAAATTCTAGGGCGACTTACACTCAATCTCCAACATCAGGTGCGATACGGTTCTAGAGAACGGTTTCTGGGTTCTAGAGCGTATACGACTTGGGGAATTATTGGATTAAACCTGATCGTGTTTGGATTTGAAATTCACTTGGGCGGAAGTGAAAATCAGCAGGTTTTATATGCGCTCGGAGCATTAGTGCCACAGGAAGTTCTCGACGGTGCTTGGTGGCGGTTATTGACATCAACATTTTTGCACTTTGGATTTACGCATCTATTAATGAATATGCTGGGTCTTTATATCCTTGGACCCTTTGTCGAATATGCCCTCTCTGGGTGGCGATATTTGCTGCTCTACTTGATTAGTGGTATAGGTTCGATGTTTGTGGTATCTCTAGCCACTCATTTTGGATACTCTGAGGCGCAATTTGTGGTTGGGGCATCCGGATCAGTGATGGGAATTGTGGGCGCAACGGCGGCTATTTTACTTCAGGGATGGCGGCGCGAAAAATCGCGTTTAGCCTCTCGTCGTTTGCGGTTTATTTTATTTATTATTGCCTTTCAAGTCGTCTTTGACCTATCAATTCCTCAGGTAAGTTTCACGGGTCATACATCAGGCTTAATTATCGGTTTTTTGGTGGGGCTTATGCTGTACCATAAGTGATCGTAGTGTTCATCAAATCAATTGAGGAAATCTCGCGTGCTGGCAGTTCTTCCAGCTAGCCGGACAATGACCTTGAGTAATTGCCTCGGTTCAATCGGCTTAGAGATGTGCATCTGGAAGCCTGCTGATAGGGCTTGCATACGGTCTTCTTCTCTAGCATAAGCGGTGACAGCCACCGCCTGCATCTGTCCCCCTTGGGCTAACGGTAACGCCCTGATCTGGCGAATCAGCCTGTAACCATTTTCACCGGGCATACCAATGTCACTCAGTAGCAGATCATATTTCATTTGTTGTAGCCGTTCCAGCGCTTCAGTTGCGGATGCTGTTGCAGTTACCATTGCCCCGTACTGTTCCAGAAGGGCGATCAAGAATTCACGGGTATCTGCATCATCATCGACGACTAAGACTCGTATCCGACTTAGGAGTGAGGCGTCAAAGTTCAAGGATGAATCAATTCCATCGTGAGCATTCATTTTTTTGTTGTCATCATCCAAAAGAGGTAACTTGACAATAAACGTCGCCCCTTGTCCTTCTCCGGGGCTTTCAGCGTGAATCGTACCACCTTGCAGTTTCACCAGATTTTGCGCGATCGCTAATCCTAATCCTAAGCCGGTTTGTTTTCTGGCTGTGGTGCTATCGGCTTGGCGGAAGCTTTCAAAGATATGAGGCAAAAACTCTGGATTAATTCCTTTACCCGTATCCTTGACCCGGATTTGAGCAAATTGATCCACTGGTTCTAAATGAATCTCAACTCGTCCCCCTTCTGGGGTAAACTTGACCGCATTTGAGAGTAGGTTCCAAATCACTTGCTGTAAGCGGTTGGGGTCACCCGAAACCCAACCCCCAGAAGCATTAAGCCGGGAGTCCATTTGAATCTGTTTATCCGTCGCCGTGGGACGCACCGTATCTAGCGCCGCTTCAATCACACCAACCAGATTCGTGGGACAGATATTCAGGCGAATTTGACCGCGAATAATCCGCGAAATATCCAGTAAATCGTCAATTAGTTGGGCTTGGGCTTGGGCGTTGCGTTCAATCGTCTCCAGGGCGCGATTTGTCTTTTGTGCATCCAACTGGCGGATGCGAAGTAACTGCGCCCAACCCAAAATTGCGTTCAAAGGCGATCGCAATTCATGGGATACTATAGCTAAAAACTCATCCTTAGTTCGATTCGCCGCTTCTGCCACCGAACGGGCTTCCTGTTCCCGCACCAGTAGCTGATTGCGTTCTGCTTCTGCAAGTTTAATATCAGTGATATCCCGGGCAATAGCCAAGATTGATTCAACGATGCCATCTTCCGCCAATTCCGGCACCATCCGGGCTTGATAGTATCGAGTTGTATTATCGGGGGTGAGGAAATTGAACTCCGGAATTTGCTCTTGTCCCGTGGCAAATATTTCACGCAGCGTGGTTTGCCCGTGGGTACTTATGGGTTCTGGGATGCCTAATTCCTGATAAGTTTTGCCCAGAAAACTTTGGCGTGACAATCCCGTTACCGCTTCTATGGCTGGGTTGACATACATAAAACGTAAGTCTTGATCAAATCGGCAAATAATATCCGGAGAATTTTCCACCAGGGCTTGGAATTCCTGTTGGCGACGATAAAGTTCAGCTTGGGTTTGCTGGCGTTCCGTCACATCTCTCCAAGTGGCAATAAACCCATCGCGAAAGGGGGCAATGCAAATATCAAAGACTCGACTCAGGCGCTGTTGACCATAGTTATCTTCATACGCAACCGATTCTTTCACTAACGGTTGTCGAGTTTCCACAACCTGACAGTAGTCCGCAAATAGCCCCGTTTCTTGATGGGCGGGTAGGATTTCACACAGTCCCCTACCAATTTGCTGGTTTTGGTTTAAACTGTTGTTTTTACAGGCAGCCGCATTAACATAGTCGATGCGAAAATCAATAACCTCACCCGATTCATCGCGTATGGCGGAGTAAATGCCAAAACAGTCCAACATTGTCTCAACTGAGGTACGGAATAATTCCTCCCGTTCTTGGAGTTGGACTTCGGCTTGCTTGCGGTCTGTAATATCTCTAACTGTAGCCACCACTGTCTCAATCGTACCCTCAGCATTGGCAACGGGTGAGAGAATGTACTCATACTGTCTGATTCCCTGCACCGTCGGGAAGTTGATTTCATCAGTCAGGCTTTGCCCGGTTTCAAATACCACTTGGCGTTGAGCATCATAGGATTCCATCACGGTTGCAGGTAAACCCAACTCTTGCCAGGTTTTACCCACCATGTCACTGGGCTGTCGTCCTAAGGCTTTGGCGGCTGATACACTGACGTAGAGGTATTTGCCGTGACGGTCATAGAGGTAAATGTGATCCACAGAGGCGCGAAGAATACCCTGCAACAGTCCCACCTGCTGCTGCACCTGATGTGCCAGGTGTTGCCGTTCGCCTTCAACCTGCTTACCTTCTGTGATATCCCGCCAAGTGGCAATAAAGCCATCTCCTAACTTCGTCGCCCGGATATCATAAGCGCGACGCAGGCGTTGCTGAGCAAAATTATCTTCGTAAATCAGGGATTCTTTAATTAAGGGTTCGCCTGTTTCCACTACTTGAGAGTATTCGGCAAATAGCCCAGTTTCCCGATGAGCGGGCAAGAGTTGGCATAACGATTGCCCAATTTGCTGTTTGCTTAAAAAGTTATCACGGCAAGCGGCGGCATTAACATAATCGATGCGAAAATCCACAATCTCACCCGATTCATCGCGGATTGCGGTATAAATACCAAAACAATCCAGCATACTTTCCACAGAGGTGCGAAATCGTTCTTCACTCTGCCGCAATTTTTGGTTAAATTCTTGTAAGCGAGTATAGGCTTTGGTTAATAAAGCATTGAGTTGAGCGCGAGTGGGATAGTCGCTATATGCCGCAGGTTTGGTGGTAAGGGTTTCGGGTTGTGCGATCGCCGCTCCCAGGAGTAAACTGACAATACCTTGCGTCAGCAGACTCAGTTGGTGCAAAGATAAAATGTCTGCGGAAATGGGCAATGGGGACAGGGAGAGGGCGCTAGGATAAAAAATTAGGTAGTCTAGCCCTGTCACCGCGATAGAAAAGCTAACCAAGAGCATCCCACCCATCGCACCAAAGCGGATAGCTGCCCAGAGAATCGGTAGAAAACCAATAAACAATAATCGCTCGAATGTCAAGCCGGAATCAAAGGTTGCCCAAACGGTGAGGGTAGCGATACCGATACTTAAGCACCCCAGTGCCAAGATTTCCAGCCATTGATGCAGCCAGAGACTCCAGACAGAGGAACTTTTTTGGTCTGAATTAGGAAGCCAACCTCGATTTTGCCAGAATCGGGTGAGAATTAAAAGAGCAGTTGGCGCTACGGCGAGGATACCCATTGCCTGCCCTAACCAGTTGTAGGATAAGTTCTGTAGTAGAGTAGACGGCGGTATTTTTCCCCAAGCTAGCAACCCTAGACTGTGAACCGTGGCGGAAGTCGTGCAGGCGGCGAGAGTAGCAGAAATAAAGACAACGGCATCAGCGAGACGTTTGAGTGACAGCGAACCCTGCCAAAGTCGGCGATAAAGAAGCCAAGTTATCAGTGGAATTATTATATCAGTGATTCTGAGCCAACCTGTCCAGTCACCACTTCCCCAAAACGGGGCGATGACAAGTGAGGTGATGCCGGTTAAGATAAGTCCTATCCATTCAAAACAGAGCGTCAGTGCGATCGCGACTCCGGATGGGAAAAACCATAGCGATATTCCCGGTTGCACCTGATAGAGAAGTGCCACTCCATGAGCTAAAATTAGGGCGAATCCAGATAAGACAATGACAAGCCACCAGTGTTGGCGAGTTAAGGGCGTAGAGTTTGAAGCAAAACGCATAGAGAAACTTTCCTCAGACTTGCCATAATCTGTTTATTTTAATCTTAAAATAACTCTTAAGGATGAGGTAGATATCCCCTACCCAATCCCTGATAAGCTGTAATGCATTTAATTTGATAAGGCAATCTAAGCTATCAAAGGGTTTCAGGAGCTAAATTATTGGATTTAGCTGCATAGCAGCTTATCATGTCCGGTTGCATACCACTCTCTAGGGCATAGGGCACAAGGGAAGCAGAAAGGGTAAGATTACAAAAACGGATTTGGCAGCAAGGCGCTATCCGCTCATAAGCGAATCTGTAAACTAAAGATAGCCGTTTATCGTCTCTCCCGATGACCCTCGCCAAGGATTCACAACCAACAGATCAAATTACTTCCCTTAACGACACAGAGGATATTATTATTCCTCCATCTGATTTGTTGAGTGATGAACCTCCCTTGGAAAGTGATTTACATCGAGATCAAATAGAACTCCTGCTGGCTTGCCTCAAGTGGTGGTGGCGAGAACGCACGGACTTCTATGCTACAGGCAATCTTACCATTTACTTTAGCCCAGAACACATCACCACGCGCGACTTTAGAGAACCCGATTTTTTTGTTGTGTTAGGCACAGAAAATCGACCCCGCAAAAGCTGGATATTATGGGCAGAACAGGGTAAATATCCAAATGTAATTGTGGAACTGCTTTCTGATAGCACCGCCAAAATTGATAAAGACTTTAAGAAAAAACTTTACCAGGATACCTTCCGCACCCCCGAATATTTTTGGTTTCATCCAGACACGTTGGAGTTTCAGGGGTTTCTGCTTATGGCGGGTGAGTACCAACCGATAGAACCCACTAATCAAGGATGGTTATGGAGTCGTCAGTTGGAACTATTTTTGGGAGTTTATGAGTCAAAACTGCGTTTTTTCAGCCCACAAGGTCAACTCGTAGCCACACCAGAAGAGAGGGCAGAAATTGCCCAGAAACAAGCTGAAGCTGCCCAAAAACAAGCGGAGATAGAACGACAGCAGAGGGAATTAGCACAACAGCAGGTAACAGAATTACGAGCTAGACTCAAAGAGTTAGGCGTTGAACCAGATTTGCCAGAGTAGTCGGCGTTCATCAATTGTGGACACCTCCGTACTTTATAATTGTCAAAACTACAAATAGGAAACAACAATGTCAACCATTTATCGTTTAAAAGCAAACGAAATCGATCGTAATTTCCTGGAAGAAATAAAAACAAAATTTGGAGATAAAGAGATTGAAATTATTGTGTCAGAATTTGATGAAACTGAGTATCTTTTAAAATCAGAAGCCAACAAAACTAGGCTTTTAGGAGCTATTAAAAATGTTAGAGAACGGAAAAATCTAGTTGAAATTAATTTACAAGATTTGCAGCAGTAATTATACTAAATCCAAGTTTCCCACCCCAGCTATAAGTCAGTCCGCGTAGGCGGACTTTGTTTGTGTAGCAGCGATTTCAATCGCCGTGGCTTTACTCCTCCAACGGAGTCATTAATTGCAGTGTCACTTCCCGAACGGCTGGTGGTAAAATGAATCGACCCTCCGACTTCTCCACTAGCGATCGCTGACTCAGGGAACCCAGCGCCCGAATCACTTCCTGGGGCGATGTGTCGCTAAACTGCTGTTGCAGTGCTTTAAACGAAATCGGCTCTTTTTGATGAGCCAGATAAACCAATACTCTTTCTTCTAATTCCGATAAGCGGTCTAAAATTTCCTCAATGAAATCACTAATATCGTGGGTAAACAACGTCGTTGATAAAAAATCCGTCACATCACCATCAAAAACTTCCTTAATCGTCGTCGCCACCAGCTTGAGCATAAACGGATTACCGCGATAGCCTTGAATTAACGGTTGCCATTTTTTCTCGCCGGATAATCCTTTTTCCTTTAAAATGAATCGAGCCGCCTCTCCCAAGCCTTCTAACTTAGATGAACGAACCGGTGAGGTTTCACCTTCTAATAACGAAATTTCATTCAGTTTCTCCTGAGACGTGATTAGTACACAGCTTTGATGGGGTTCTTGTCCTAAACGTCGAAAAAAATCACCATACCCTTCATAGCTTTCTCGGTAAATCCCGGCTAATTCCCCACTTTGTAAAATCGATTCCACACCATCTAAAATGACTAAACAACGGTGTTGTCGGAAATAGTCAATCAGCCAGGAGATGCGCTGATCAGGGGTTTTAGGGATTACCGTTTCCGGTTGCTGGGATAAGTCTTGAATTAAGGCGGCGAGAAGATCAGACACAGAAGGCGCTTGACGTAGCGATCGCCACCTGACAACCTGAAACTTATCCTGTAGCTGTTTCGCCAACTTCACCGATAACGCCGTTTTACCAATACCACTCATCCCCAACAGCGCCACCAAGCGACAGCCTTCCTGAATAATCCAGCGTTCCAGGGTTTTCAGTTCATCACCACGCCCGTAGAATACGGAAACATCCGGTGCTTCACCCCAATCTCGGCGATTTTGCGGCTGGGGTGAGGTAGGGGGACTCTGGGAAACAGGGGGACGGTTTGGGGTATCCTTTTGCTGCTGGAGATACTCTTGATAGCGGTTAACCAGGATTTGTTGCAATTTGGTCAGTTTAACTGGACCTCTACCCGGAATTTTAAACTTTTGGTAGACTTCGCTAAGCCGCTTACGCACAGCATCTCCACTAATCTGAAGATGAGACGCGATCGCAGCCGTTCCATGACCCTCCATCGCCAAGGACAAAACCTCTAATTCAGACTTGGATAGACCCCGTTCAGTCGCAATGGTTTTGAGAAAATCCTGAGAAATCACCGTCGATGCTCACACTTATACCAGACTCCACCCTTCAGCTTAACTCATATTTATGAGAATAAATGCAGTCGATTTGGGAGTGATCAGGTCAAAAAGAGGTAGCCGAACCCTAAATACAAGAAGTCATGATAAATTTTGAAAACACTAGACGGGATTTTTACTCCCAGGCTTATTTATCATGCACGAAAGTAGCCAAGTCAACCAAAAATTATCCTCTAGCCGTAATGGTTTAACGGCAAACTGTCCGCCATTTTCCCTCATCCTTCCCGTTTACAACGAAGAAAAAGGCATTACCCTCACCATCGATCATCTCCAGAACACTCTGAAATCTATTAACGGCGAGTATGAGATTATCGCTGTTAATGATGGTTCCACCGACGGAACGGGTGAACTGCTGCGCTCCTGCTTTAATGTTAGAGTCATTGAACACCGCCGGAATCGGGGATATGGTGCGGCGCTAAAGACAGGAATTCGACAAGCTAAGTATCCCTTAATTGTGATTACCGATGCTGATGGCACCTATCCCAACGAAATGATTCCCCATCTGGTTGCTTTAACCCAAAATGCCGATATGGTTGTGGGAGCGAGGATTGGTCCTCAGGTTCACTATTCAAATCTGCGGAAAATACCGAAATGGTTTCTCATTCGCTTTGCTGAATGGATCACAAATAGTCGAATTCCCGATCTCAACAGTGGACTGCGAGTTTTTCACAAGAGTGTGGTCAAACGCTTTCTGAAGATACTGCCAGACACATTTAGCTTCACGACCACCATTACAGTAGCCATGCTAGCGAATAACTATATCGTACATTACGAACCCATTAACTTTTATCATCGTCAGGGTAAAAGCAAGATTAAGCCAATACGCGATACCTTGCGTTTTATTCAATTAATTCTGCGAACGGGAGTTTACTTTGCTCCTTTAAGAGTGTTTATTCCTATCGCAGGATTATTTTGGCTGGGGTTCTTTTTTACCTTTATTCAAGATATTTTTGTTCGCGAAAATCTTACAGAAAGGACACTTATTCTTTTGATTGCTGCTACCCAAATTACTATGTTTGCACTTTTAGCTGATATGCTTGAAAAACGCACTTAGTTAATGCTATAAATTTTACCTAAAATTAGGAATAGCTTTAAAGTTGACTGTAAATTTTAGCCAGATTATAGTTTTATTGCCCTACAATGCTCCAGCAATTCCTCAATTCCCTGGACGACTAAAATTTGCGTTCCTAGCTGACGACTTACCTCTGCTACCGTCATATCATCTAAAAACCTTGTATCATCATGTTTGAGCATCAGTGCAGGGAGCAAAATCCCGTCGCCGAAGTCTTTCCCTGACAATTGGTTGAGTAAATCTTGTCCGGTTAACAACCCTGTAACTGTAATCTCTTGTCCCCAATATTCACTCCGTAGCGCTGCTAGTTTGACATCCAATCCCTCAACCTTATTTAACTGCTGCAATAGAGGAACAAACGCCGTTTCCACCGCATTACCTACCACCCAGGTTAATTCTCGCTCAGGTTCTACACGGCTGGGTAATATCCGCGTTGCTGCATCTTGAAATTGTTTAATAAACTGGCGAATTGAACCCACACCATTACCGATTTGGGGATAATCTTCGTAATGAGATTCTGGTGGTAATTCCTGTTTAGCGATTAAAAACCATTCATCGGCTAACCAAGCAAATGTAGAGCCGAATTGCTGGCGAAATTTTGTTTGTAGGGATTGAACTTTCTGGATAACCTCTGCGGCTTTTTCTCGACTGACAGGAATTAATTCATCTTCTGAAGGGCGAAAGCGAGTTAATCCCACAGGAACAACGGCAACTGAAGCCACAGCCGGGACTTCATTTTGTTGGAATTGGGCTAAATCTTTCAGGGTTTGTTCTAAATGAATGCCATCATTAATACCGGGACAAACCACAACTTGAGCATGAATTTGCAGTCTCCGTTCCTGAAACCATTGCAACTGGTCTAAAATCTGCCCAGCACGAGGATTTTTGAGTAATCGGCTGCGAATTTCCGGTTCCGTGGCGTGGATGGACACATACAAAGGAGATAGACGCAGGCGTTCTATCCGATTCCATTCGCTTTGAGTGAGGTTGGTTAGGGTTAAGTATGAGCCATAGAGAAAGCTGAGGCGATAGTCGTCGTCTTTGAGATATAAACTTTGCCGCTTTCCAGGGGGTTGTTGGTCAATGAAGCAAAAGGGACAGCGGTTATTACATTGGATTAAGCCGTCAAATAAGGCGGTTTCAAATTCTAACCCTAAATCCTCGTCGTAGTCTTTCTCAATTTCTAGAGAATGGGTTTTTCCCGCCGCATCTAGGACTTCTAATTCCAGTATTTCATCGGCACATAGAAATTGATAGTCGATTAAGTCGCGGGGAGCTGTACCATTGATCGAGATAATGGCGTCACCCGGTTCAAACCCCACCTCAGCCGCGATGGAGTTGGGGATGACTTTGTTAATTAAAGCCGGACGGATAGAAGTTTCACTCATTGGTTATTTGTCATTTGTTTATGTTTATGTCAAGGCACAGGGAATTCAAAATTCTAGTTCTTGAACGCCATTGGGTGTAATTTGATAACCCCACTCCGGATGCTGGGAAATTGCCCGTTCTATTTCGGGTCGAAGAATGGGATCTGCCATGAATTGGGCAACAGTTGTGAGATCGGGTCGTTGATTATAGAGACGCAGACGACGCAATGGTTTAAATCGGGTTGGGGTTTTGCTGGGATGACAAGAATGTTTCACCAAGTCACACAATCGACGGTAGTTCTCTTGTCGTTCTTCCAGAGTATGCCCTGTATCAAAATCAGCCTCCGTAAAGACAGGTAATCGAGGGGGATTTGAGATGTTTCGCGGTTTCCAACCGTAGCGTAAGGCTTTGATCAGATAATCATTCGGTTTCTCAAGTTCTCCCTTGGCGCAATACTCGATGAATGCTTGAATCGACGGTTCTAAATTATGAGAATAGTTGTAAATTGTTTCTTTTAACTGTTCATCATTGAGTTTAACACCTAGCTTTTCTAACTCAGCTTGGTATTGGAGAATAATATCGACGTGACCGGGATCAAGTTCTAGAAAGTCCATGTGATGATTTTTCGACTAGACGCCCACTTATAGATCATAGAGGTTTTCCAGAGAGGTTTTCCAGATCCCGTGAAAAGTGAAAAGTAAGGTGTAGGGGCGGGTTTGACGATTATCTTTTCGGTTGCACAAAAAATGTGACTAAACCCGCCCCGACTGTCGTCAGTTTCGAGACTGGATAGGTTAGGAGTGATGGGTGAAGCGATCGCCTGATTCTACATCAAACCAGTGCATCGTTTTCTCCGGTAGGGCTAGAGTCACCGTATCTTCTTCACCATCCCAGTAGTGATCAGCGGGTAACAACGCCCGAATTGTCTTACCTTCTGACCCTTGGGAACCCCTCATCCGCACGCTAATCAGTTTTTCTTTGCCCATATCTTCAACGAGATACACGTTACCCTTAATGATTTGGTTATCTCCTTCTCTGGCAATCCGCACATTTTCGGGACGAATACCCATGATAATTTGGCGTGGTTTTTTCGGCAAGTTGGGCAGTTTCAGTTTAAAGTCACCCAGAATAGCATAATTCTCCTGACAGCTAAGGGTTAGTAGGTTCATTTGGGGACTGCCCATGAAACTAGCAACAAAACTATTAGCGGGGTAGGTATAAATCTGATAGGGAGTATCAAGCTGTTGCAATACGCCCTCGTAAAGTAAGGCAATGCGAGTAGAGAGAGTCATTGCCTCGGTTTGGTCGTGGGTAACATAGACAACGGGTTTGTTTTGAGATTTAAATAGTTGCTTGAGTTCTGCCCGAACTTGTTCTCGCAGCAGGGCATCTAAGTTACTCAAGGGTTCATCTAATAAAAAGACTTCCGGTTCCCGAACTAAGGCGCGGGCAACCGCTACCCGTTGTCGTTGTCCACCAGAGAGTTGACGGGGTTTGCGTTCGAGTAAGGAACGGTCTAAATCTAGCTTGAGAATGACATCATCAATGCGTTTGCGAATTTCATCGCTAGGGGTTTTACGGATTCTCAGAGAAGCGCCGATATTTTCCTCTACAGTCATGTGGGGATAGAGGGCGTAACTCTGGAAAACCATGGCAATGTTGCGATCGCCGGGAGGGACAGTGTTGACCGTTTGTCCACTGATTACAACTCTACCCTTGGTTGGGGTTTCCAATCCAGCAATTAATCGTAGTAATGTGGATTTGCCACAGCCAGAGGGTCCGATAAATGTCATAAATTCACCATCTTCAACCTCTAAGCTGATGTCTTTAATCGGCACTGTTTTGGGATTGTATTCTTTGCGTAAATTCTGTAATTCTAGTTTTGCCATGATTTTTACCTATTGAGTTTTAAATGGGAGCATGTCAAGGAAACTTGAGTAAAGGGCGACCCGATTTTATTGAATGGACACAGTTGTTAATTTGTGCAAGCGAGTCGCCCCTACAACCTCATCCTTTAACTGCCCCAGCCGTGATTCCTTGAACAATGCGACGCTGGAAGAGGAGGACTAACACAATCAGGGGCAACGTTCCAGCTACTGTCGCCGCCGCGATCGGACCGTAAGGGATTTCAAATACAGATGTGCCACCGATTTGAGCCACTGCCACCGGGATAGTTTTCATTTCATTTTGAGTAATAAACGTCAAGGCAAAGATAAATTCATTCCAGGCAAAGATAAATGTCAAAATTCCCGTCGTTACCAGGGCAGGGATGGTCATCGGCAGAACAATTTTCAGCAGCATTTGTACTGTGTTGTATCCATCAACCTTAGCCGAATCTTCTAAGTCTTTAGGTAGCTGCTGAAAGAAACTCCGTAGAACCAAAATAGTCAGCGGTAAATTAATTCCGGTATAGGGAACAATTAAGGCGATGTAGTTATTTCCCAAGCCGAAAAGTTTCACCACCTCTAGCAGCCCCAGAAACAGTAGCACGTAGGGAAAGAGACTGACGACGAGGACACAGCCTAGAACAATCTGCTCTCCCGGAAGTCTTAACCGTGCCAATGCATAAGCGGCAGGCGCTCCGGCGATTAAACACAAGAAGGTGGAGGTTAAGGAAACAAGGGCGCTATTGAAGATATAACGCCAAAAGGGATAACGATCAAATAGCTGCGTGTAGTGAGTCCAAGTGAGTTGATCTGGCGCGGGAAAATAGACATTAGGAATTGCCGAAATTGCCTCATTCACCTTGAATGACGTGAGAACTTGCCAAAGGGCTGGCGCGAGGCAAAAGATTAGCGTTAAGACAACACCAACCCAGAGCATAATTTGCTTGGTATTGATTCGTGACTTTTTTTGTGATGATGATTGTTGAGCGATTGCCATGGTTAATCTATTGGTCTCCTAAAACATTAAGCCGGGTTTTTGAGAGCAAAAATGCGACAATTGCTACGGCGATAATCAGCAATAGAAATGTTACGACCACCAAAGCAGCACCGTAACCAAAATCCAGATAGCGCCTCACCGTGTCGTAAATATAGAGTGAGATCATTTCCGTAGCATTAGCTGGACCCCCTCCCGTCATCACTAGGATCAAATCAAAAATACCGAAGGCTTGAGCAAATCGAAATAATAAGGCAATCAGGATTTGTGGGGTTAGCAAAGGTAAGGTGATTTGCACAAAGCTTTGTAGTGGAGAGGCTCCATCAATAGCATGAGCTTCATAAAGATCCTCAGAAATTGATTGCAATCCTGCCAGCAGAATGATCGCAAAAAAAGGCGTTGTTTTCCAGACATCAGCCGCAATCAATGCCACCATTGCTAAATTAGGTTCACCCAACCAAGTTACCGGGTCAACGACGGGTAAAAATCGCAAAATATCGTTGGCAACGCCATACTGATCATTGAAAATCCACTGCCAAGCTAACCCCATGACGGCTGTTGGTAACGCCCAGGGAATGAGTGCAGCCGTGCGAACTAAACCTCGTCCAAAAAAGGCTTGATTTAGAACTAGGGCAATTGCCATTCCTAGCACTAATTCAACCAGAATCGA
The DNA here is from genome assembly GCF_040219735.1 of Coleofasciculus sp. G1-WW12-02. Lineage (NCBI taxonomy): Bacteria > Bacillati > Cyanobacteriota > Cyanophyceae > Coleofasciculales > Coleofasciculaceae > Coleofasciculus > Coleofasciculus sp. G1-WW12-02. Next base: position 74,581 of record NZ_JAVJRX010000100.1, read on the forward strand.
GGACACCGTAAAAACGGTCGTGTGCCAGATGCTTTGCCAGAAGCGCCCATCACCCAAAAGCCGTGCATAATTTGCCAGTCCGGAAAACTCTGGCTGCAACTCAGTACCCAAATTTTGAGTGAATAGACTCAACCAAAATGCCCGTCCAATGGGATAGGCAAATACCATTACCAAGATAAGTATGGCGAGTAGGGTTAGTAACCAACCCGTTCGGATCTCTTTTTGCCGAATTGAACCTTGTTTCATAGTGACTTTATTGACTTACAACTAGCCGTGAAACCTGCTGCTTCACATTAATCTCCCAAGAGTCTACGAGTCTCCTGGGCTGCCCGATTCATGGCTTCTTCTGCACTTAGGCTTTGCGTAATCGCTGCACTCAGATAACGCTGTAAAATATCCGAGGTTTGAGCATATTGGGCGATGGGTGGACGCAGAACCGCTTTTTCCAGAACTTCTAAAAGTTTGGGAAGGTAACTATATTTAGCCACCAGTTCGGGATCGGTATAAAGGGATTTGAGAGCTGGAGCATAGCCTGTTGCCAATATGAATTGTTGTTGTACCTCCGGACGGTTAAAGAATTCAATCACTTTCCAGGCTTCGTCGGCGTGTTTCGTCGATTTAGAAATACCCAGTCCCCATCCACCTTGGCAAGCACCACTGCTATCATTAGGTTGGTGTACCATCGGCTTGATTGCAAATTGACCCGCAATTTCTGAGTCGGCTGCTAATGTGTAAACGTAGGGCCAATTTCGCAAGAAAATAGCTTCACCGTTTTGGAAGATGCGCCGGGTTTCTTCTTCGGCGTAAGTGGTGACACCAGGGGGAGAAACGCCTTTGTCAATGGTATTGCGTAAAAATTCGACAGCTTGGATAGCTTCGGGTTGATCAAGTCCAACTTCTAATGTGTCTGGATTCACCCAAAAGCCACCAAATCCTTCCAGGATTTCCACAAACATAGCAGACAATCCTTCGTACTGCTTCCCTTGCCATAAATACCCCAAATCAATGTCTGTTTGTTGTTGCAAAGCTTGGGAGATTTGCATGAGTTCGTCAAAAGTTTCGGGGGGTTCGTATCCACCTTGCTTTAATAAGTCAGTACGGTAGTAGAGCATACCCCCGTCGGAACGGAAGGGCATCCGATAAAGTTCACCGTTGTAGCGTCCCCCCTCTACATCCCCTTGCAAAAACTCTGCTAATTGGTCTTCAGAAACTCGGTCGGACAGAGGCATTAACCATCCGGCGGCGGCAAATTTTGGCACCCAAACAATGTCTAGATAAACGAGATCGTAAGGAGATTTTCCTAGTAAGAAAGCCGAGGTATAGAGGTCTTCAACCAAGTTAGTTTCATTCGGTCCTTCGATGATTTCCAGATTGATGCCTGGATTTTGTTGTTCAAAGTCCTCCACAAAAGGTTGCCACTGGGATGCTTCTAGGGCGCTCATCAATACTTGGACTGTGACGGGTTGTTGGGTCAATGCTGGGAGAATTAGAAACTGAATTGCGGCAATTGAGGCAATCAGTAAGATTAAAAAACGAGGGAATCTTTTGATTCTGAAGATGCCTCTTTTGAGTCTGCTTAATTGCTGACTAATGTTCATTGGATGCTCTGACAATTCAATAGGGTTCAATTCACCTGTGTGATGACGATTATGCCCTGTCTCTGACAGGATTGCTCTTGGCGCTGGCATTGGAGTCAACACAACAAGGTGTAGAAGCTTCAGCCTAATTGTAGCTAACGCTTATGAAGTACTTTACCTCATCGCTCGATTTGACGAGATGTCAATCTAGGTTAGCGCTAGATGTAAAGAAATGAAACTTAAATTTATTTAAGTTAACATTGAGAGAACAATGAGGCAAGAGCGGCTCGGTCAGTCGATTCGGGTGTGCAAGATACTGGTATCCTGTTTCGCTAACATAATTTATACCTCCATAGTTAGTTGACAATTTGCACCTGTGGCAATAATTCCAAGTTAACGTGGGATGGGCAAGTTCCAGCAAGTCTCTTGTTCAGCTTTTCAGGCTTTATCCTACTTGCCTACCCTACATCAAATAGTTTCGTGAAAACGGTGTCAGTTATGTGTCCAGGGTTACGATTAATAGAAATTGGCTATGATATTTTGCCCGAAAAAATGGTTTTCTGGGGATTGATCATTATGCCCAAGGTTATTCTGTATGGGATTGATGATGAGAAATCTGCATTGAGCCAATGTGCCATTTCTCAAACATAGTAAAATAAGGGGCTATGCTTATTGAGGATTTTACTAAATACATTAGCTAGATAATACCTTTGATGAAACAACTGATTTTTTCCTATTTTTTACCAAGCTGATTTTAAGTAATCCGATTTTTCGGATCAACTGTCTTATCTAGCCGCCCTAAAGAATTTGGGCAATCGTCTGTTGCCGTTCCCTGCTCTTTGTTTCCTTTGCTAAAAATTGGATAGTCTAAGGAAGGGATAATTTAACTGTTTGTTGCCAAATGTCACTAACCGCAGCTAACCAGGGTGTTGCTCAAGATATCGCGAATCAGTCCAACCTTTTAGAGGTGGCGGATGCTTACTTGCGCCAAATCGTTGCCCCTCGCGCATCAGAGATAGATCAGGATACACAGGCGTTGCGAACCGCGCTCCAGGGATTAGGCTCTCGCAACCTCCTAGCGCTGAAGGTTCCCCAACGTTGGGGAGGTGCAGAGGTTACTCCTGTCACCTTCTTTCACTTCCAGCAACACGTCTGTCGCTATTCGGGCGCGTTGGCATTTCTGCAAACTCAGCATCAGAGTGCAGGTGGCTTTTTGGCAAAGAGTGACAATGAAGCCTTAAAGCAGCGTTATCTTCCCCCCATGGGGAGAGGTGAGGCGTTAGTGGGGGTAGGATTCTCCCAACTGCGACGCACTGGGAATCCTCCAGTCAAAGCGACGCCCGTGGATGGGGGCTATCAGATTACTGGAAATGTCCCTTGGGTTACGGGTTTTGGCTTGTTTGAGGATTTTGTGATTGGGGCGACATTACCCGATGGTCGGGAACTCTATGGTATAGTGCCGTTTACGTCTACGGAGCAAGCTGTTGGGGGTGCGATCGCGTTTAGTGAACCGATGGTGTTAGCGGCGATGAACTCCACGAATACAGTGTCGGCGAGTCTGACTGATTGGTTTTTACCCCACGAGTCTGTTTTATTCATCAGAAAAGCCGGGGCGATTCATGAAACGGATCGAAAAAATGTGTTAAATCACGGGTTCTTTTCCTTAGGCTGTGCTAAAGCAGGATTAGATATTGTGGCCGCCGTTTATCGACGCAAGAAATTAGGGTTTATTCAAGCGGCTTTTGATCATCTCCACGCCGAAGTCTTGGACTGTGAAGCCGCTATGATTGCCGCATTATCAACAAATTATGCTGACACCGAAGATCAGGAAAATGGAGGAGATAGGGGAGATAGGGGATATAGGGGATATAGGGGAGATAGGGGAGATGAGGGCGGGTTTAGAAACATCCGGGTGACAACAAATGATAATAGTGAAACCCGCCCCTACATGGGGAAAAAACGTCCCCAATCCCTACAGCTAAGGGCGTGGGCAATTAATTTAGCGGGGCGCTGTACCAATGCAGCGGTAACAGTTTCTAGTGGGGCGGCAAATATCCAATCCCACGCCGCCCAAAGAGTCTATCGTGAAGCTGTAGTATTTACGGTGTCTGGGCAAACCACGGCGGTAATGGAAGCAACCTTGGCGCAGTTAGTCTACTCGCCTCTAAATTAGGGGTGATGGGGAGCATGTGGAGACGCGCCATGGCGTCTGTGTGTAGGGGCGGGTTTAGGGACTAATATTGATTGTTATCCCTAGCTTGGCGGCAAAACCCGCCCCGACCATAAGACATAAGACATAAACAAATGACAATGACAAATGACGAAATAACAGTTAACCTGACGATTAACGGACAGACGCGATCGCTGACCATTGAACCACGAGTTACATTACTAGATACACTGCGCGATCGCCTTAACCTTACAGGCAGTAAAAAAGGCTGTGATCATGGTCAATGTGGCGCTTGTACAGCCCTCATTGACGGACAGCGGGTTTACTCCTGTCTCTCCTTAGCTGTCATGCAGGAAGGCAAGGAGATTGTTACCATTGAGGGACTCAGCGTCGGCGATACTCTCCATCCCGTACAAGCCGCATTTATCGAACAGGATGGTTTCCAGTGCGGCTACTGTACACCCGGACAGATTTGCGCTGCTGTCGCCCTCCTTGACGAAGTAAAACAAGGCTGTGCGAGCGCTGTCACAGAGGATCTCTCCCATCCACCTCAACTAGCAGAACTCTCTGAGGCGGAAATTAAAGAACGACTGAGTGGGAATCTCTGTCGCTGTGGCGCTTATAATGGCATAGTCGCCGCCGTGCAGCAAGCCGCCGGACAGACGCCACCCTCTCCTAGCGCCACCGTCTTGGTCAATGAATAAATTCTCTTATATCCGCGCCACTTCGGTAAACGATGCCGTGCAACGAGCAATGACGGATCAACAAGCCCTGTTTATTGCTGGGGGGACTAACTTAGTTGACCGAATGAAAGTCTTTCTGGATCAACCCTCCCAGCTTATCGATATCTCCCGCTTGCAGATGCGGCGGATTCAAGATACGACAGCAGGCGGTTTGCGGATTGGCGCACTGGTGAGTAATACCGCCGTTGCGGATCATCCGACTGTCCGCCAGAACTATCCTGTACTCTCGCGGGCGATTTTGTCGGGTGCCTCTCAGCAAATTCGCAATGTGGCAAGTGTGGGTGGTAATCTTCTACAACGCACGCGCTGTCCCTACTACTACGACACTGCCTTCCCCTGCAATAAACGGCAGCCAGGGAGTGGTTGTCCGGCGGTAATGGGGATGAATCGGATGCACGCCATTTTTGGCGCGAGTGACCAATGTGTGGCGGTTCATCCCTCCGATATGTGTGTAGCGTTGGCGGCGTTGGATGCGGTGGTTGAGGTGGAAGGAACCAACGGGAGGCGGCAAATCCCATTCACCGAGTTTCACCGTCTCCCTGGTGACACCCCCCAACGGGACACAACGTTAGAACCCGGAGAACTGATTACGGCTGTGGTGTTACCCCCTGTACCCTTTGCTCAATCGGGTGTTTATCTTAAACTACGGGACAGGGCGTCCTATTCCTTTGCCCTGGTTTCAGTGGCGGCTATGGTGAATATTGCCGCAGATTCTATTATTGAGGCGCGTTTAGCCCTAGGTGGCGTTGCTCACAAACCCTGGCGTCCCCAGGAAGCCGAGACATTTTTACGGGGAAAACCTGCCAACGCCGAAACATTCCAGGAAGCAGCAGACATGGCGCTACAGGCAGCGCAACCCTTAGTTGACAATGGTTTTAAAGTGGAATTAGCCAAACGCGCGATCAGGCGATCGCTCATACTATCAGCCAAGGGGGAAAGTCTCGCATGAGTCAGGTGATAGGGAAAAATGTTAGCCGCAAAGATGGACGTGCCAAAGTCACAGGAACGGCAACCTATGCCGCAGAACACCCGATTCCGGGACTGGTTCACGGGTATCTGGTAACTGCCAGTATTGCCAAGGGGCGGATTAAATCCATTGATACTCGTGCAGCAGAAGAAATACCGGGGGTGATTGCCGTTTTCACTCATAAAAACGCCCCGCCAATATGCCCACCCACCAATAATTTCATCACCTCGAAAATCTACGAGGCACGTTTACCCCTATCCGATGATACCGTTCACTATGGGGGACAAATTATCGGCTTAGTGGTAGCAGATACCTTTGAACGGGCAAGACATGGGGCGCATCAGGTGAAGGTTGAGTACGATATCCAACCGCCAGTGGTTGAGGCGAAAAACGCCACATTCCAGGAAGCTCCGTCCATGTTTGGTGAGTCGTTTACCTTTGAAAAAGGGCAGTTTGCCACAGGAGATTTTACGGCTGGGATGGCAGACGCAGCCGCGACGGTTGAGGCGACATACACCACCCCCACAGAACTCCATGCCCCCATGGAACCCCATGCCATTATTGCCCAGTGGCAAGGCGATTCCCTCAGCGTCTACGAACCGTCACAGTGGGTAATGGGTTCCCAACGCACTTATGCTGAACTGTGTGATATCCCTGTAAAAAAGGTACGGATAATAACGCCGTATATTGGTGGGGCATTTGGTTGTAAAGGCTTCCCTTGGTCTCACGCGATTCTCTGTGTCGCCGCCGCCCGTCAGCTACAACGTCCCCTGAAACTGGTTCTCAGCCGCCGACAGATGACCGCGAATACGGGACATCGTTCCCAAACTGAACAAAGGATTCGTCTGGCGGCAAATGCAGAGGGTATACTGAGTGCGATCGCGCATGAGGTTAAGTCCTGTACCTCTCCCGTCGAGGTTTTCACTGAACCTTGTACAAATATTACACCGGTCATGTATGCTGCCCCCACGATGCAGTTAAATCAGGAACTCGCTGTCCTGAACGTGGGTACACCGACATTTATGCGTGCACCAGGGGAAAATCCGGGGATGTGGGCGCTGGAATCCGCCATGGATGAACTGGCTTGGGCGCTGAATTTAGATCCGGTGGAACTGCGGCTGAAAAACGAAACGAAGGAACATCAGCGCAAAGGATTGCCTTTTTCTGCCAAGCACTTTGCTGATTGTTTGCAAATGGGCGCACAACAATTTGGCTGGAAAGATAGACCGATGCAAACCCGCGCCCTCACCCGTGAGGGTCAGCTAATCGGCTGGGGTATGGCGGCAGCAACGTTTCCGGCACTTCGCGGTCAAGCATCGGTTAAAGTGCGCCTATTACCCGATGGCACTGTGCATATCCTAACCGCCGCTAATGACATGGGTACAGGTGCTTATACCATGATTGCGGTGACAGCAGCCGAGGCGCTGGGTGTACCCGTGGACAATGTGCGCGTGGAATTGGGCGATTCCCAATTACCCGATGGTGGGATGGCTGGGGGTTCGATGATGACAGCCTCGATTGCCCCCGCCGTCATGGAAGCGTGTCAGGAAGTACTGAAAACGGCGAATTGTACAACAGCATCGGCTGCCTTTGATGCCCTGCGTCAATCTGGGCGGGAAGCATTTGAGGCAACGGCTTCGACAGCACCGGGAGATGAGGGCAAAAAATGGGCATTTCAGTCTTGGGGTGCACATTTCTGCGAGGTGGCTGTGGATGAAGAAATCGGGCGTTTGCGGGTGACGCGCTGGGTGTCAGTGATGGATATTGGGCGGGTGATGAATGGGAAAACGGCGGCGAGTCAGGTGCGCGGTGCTGTGATTATGGGGATTGGGCAAGCGTTGATGGAGGCGTGCCACTTTGACCCAGATATTGGCTATCCTGTGGTGTATGACTTGGCGACCTACCACTTTCCGGCACACGCAGACATTCCTCGGATTGAGGTGACATTTGTTGGTAAACCGGATTTAAACTTTAACCCAGCCGGGGCAAGGGGTGTGGGTGAAATTGGCATTACCGGGGTGGCGGCGGCGGTGGCGAATGCCGTTTATCACGCGACGGGTAAGCGATTGCGGAATCTGCCCCTGACACCGGAGAAGTTAACAAATCAGTAGTCAGAGTGGCTCACTTATGAAAGAATTACAGAACATTCTGCAAACATTTGAGCAAACGAAGAACTCTGATCAAAGCATCGCCCTCGCCACCCTCGTCAAAGCCTCGGGTTCGACGTACCGACGCCCTGGTGCGCGAATGCTGATGACTTCAGGGGGAAAGATGGTTGGTTCCCTGAGTGGTGGTTGTTTAGAAGGTGATGTTTTTGAACAGGCGCAAGGGGTGATGACTTCTGGCAAACCCATTGTTGTAGAGTACGATACGATGTCCGATGAGGATATTATCTGGGGATTGGGACTCGGTTGTAATGGAATTGTTCAGATTCTGATTGAACGAATTAAACCAGAGAATTCATTCAACCCGCTAACATTTTTAAGCGACTGTATCCGCCATCGACGAGTGGGATTTCTAGCAACGGTGTTTCAGGTTGAGGGTGAGATCAAAACCAAAATTGGAACTCGCTTAATCCTGTATCCAGATGGTAGAGTCGAAAGCAATATCCCAGATACTGATTTAGTTACCCAGATACGCGATGATGCCCAGAACGCGCTTAAAAACAGTCGCTCATTGATAAACACTTATCCCTTACTCATCGGTAAAGCTGAGGTGTTTATTGAGTTTATCCAGCCGCCCATACCCCTGATCATTTTTGGTGCAGGTCATGATGTTTTACCATTAGTACGCTTGGCGCAAGAATTGGGATGGTATGTGACAGTCGTGGATAACCGACAAGCGGAAGTGACAGGAGAACGGTTCCAATGTGCTGATCACGTCATTCTTTCGTCTCCAGAAGAAGTCTGCGATCGCGTTCACCTCAATCATCGTACAATAGCTGTAGTTATGACCCATAACTATCTGCATGACCTGGAACTTCTGAAAACCCTCTTACCCTCTCCGGTACAATATTTAGGTATCCTTGGTCCCAAAAGCCGAACCGAAACCTTACTGCAAGATTTGCCAGAAGAAATTACCCCAACCGAACAACAACGTCAACGTTTATATAGTCCTATTGGTCTTGACATTGGTGGGGATACACCAGAAGAAATTGCCCTATCCATTGTGGCGGAAATTCAAGCCGTTATCAGGAATCGCACGGGCGAGTCGCTGAGAAACCGACTAGGACCCATTCATGACCGCAGCATCAAATAATTCAACATTTATCGGACAGTTTATCTTAGTTCGTAGTAGGCACCAAGCGTGCCAGAAGCGAAGACAGCACTTACTACAAACATATAGAGCAGTTTAGCATGAATTCTTCAGCAGTTGGTCTAATCATTCTGGCAGCAGGAGCATCCACACGCATGGGTACGCCCAAACAACTGCTAGACTACCAAGGACGCAGTTTTATTCGCCACACCGCAGAGGTTGCGATCGCCTCTGTCTGCCAACCGATTATAGTTGTGTTGGGGGCGTATGCAGAACGAATACAGCCGGAACTCAGTGATTTACCTGTACAAGTGGTCAAAAATCAACAATGGCGGGAGGGAATGAGTGCTTCAATTCAGGTTGGTTTAAACGCGCTGCTGACGGGGAATCCTCACTTAGAAGCCATTGCGATCGCGCTTTGTGATCAACCCTTCGTTTCGTCTCAAACCCTTAACCATCTCGTTGAAGCCTACCGTTCTACGGGTCAACCTATTATTGCATCTGAATATGCTGGAACGCTGGGTGTACCTGTGTTATTTAACAATACTTTATTTCCCGAACTCATGGCGCTTAAGACTACCGAAGGGGCAAAAAAACTGATTCAAAACTACTATCCTCAAGTCTTTAGTATTCCCTTTTCCAAAGGAGCAATTGATATCGATACACCTAAAGACTATGAACAACTATTTTCTCCTATAGATTACCATGGACAGCAAGCCAGATGCAGGGTGGGTGAGAACTTGTCCATTCAACTCGATGCTTTTGATGAGCATTAATCAGAACATAATCCCCGGCTTTGAGTTCAATTCTCGAACCATCATCATAGGCAAGAATTGCTTCACCCTGAAGCAGGATCACCCACTCATCCTGCTGTCCGTCATACCATTCTCCTATAGGTGTCGTTTGTCCCGTGGAGATAATGCGCTCAATTAAAACGCTATCACTAGAGACTAAAGCCTCAAATAGTTCTTCATTAGGCAGTTGGGGCGGTAAGTTGAAAATATTGGGCATATCTAATGAATGATGGAACTATCCTCTATTGAATGTTAAAAGATTATGACTTCTTCAATTCATCAGCGCCGATTATATCAGCAAATTATTCTGGAACACTCAAAAAACTCTAGAAATCGAGGCACAACCAATCCTGTAGATGGATATCATTACGGACATAACCCAATGTGTGGCGACACGATTGAACTAACGATACAACTTAATCCAACAGGCGATAGGATTGAAGATATTAAATTTGAGGGAAAAGGTTGTGCGATCGCGATCGCGTCAGCCGACTTGATGGCGGATACGGTACGGGGGAAAACCATAGCCGAAGCCTTGTCAATGGTGGAACGCTTTCGAGAGATGATTACCGGACAAGGTGAGTTTTCCCCAGAGTTGGGGAAACTGAATGCTTTACAGGGTGTTTCCCAGTTTCCTATACGGATTAAATGTGCGACATTGAGTTGGCATACGCTTAAAGCCGTTATAGAATCTTAACGCGAATCCTCATGTAATAATTTTAAATTTGGCGGCTGTCAATGGTTTACCTGTCAGACTGTGTTATCGACGGATTAGAAAAAATTGTTTGCTGCGAATCCAATTTATGGTTTACGAAAGTGAAACGTTATTATAGAAACTATCTACCCGTGAATAGCTGTGAACAATCATGAGGATTTTGCTGGTTGAGGATGATCAGCGCATTGCTAAAGCGCTGGCAGAAACTCTGCAAGACCAACATTATATTGTTGATATGGCTACCGATGGCGAAGCGGGGTGGGATTTTGTCGAAGCATTCAACTATAAACTCATCCTGCTGGATGTGATGCTACCTAAACTGGATGGAATTAGCTTTTGTCAACGCTTGCGACGTTCCGGTAAAATGACCCCGGTGCTGATGCTGACGGCTAAAGACACTAGCAATGATAAGGTGATTGGATTAGATGCAGGTGCGGATGATTATGTGGTGAAACCCTTTGATTTGCCAGAATTAACCGCTCGGATTCGGGCATTACTGCGTCGAGGCAATTCTAGCCTACCCCCGGTGCTGGAGTGGGAACGTCTGAGCTTCGATCCGAATACCTGTCAAGTCACTTATGCTGAACACCCCCTGCATCTGACGCCCAAGGAATACAGTTTACTGGAATTACTGTTACGAAGTCATGGTCGTGTGCAGAGTCGTAGCGCTATTTTAGAACAGCTTTGGTCATGGGATGATCCACCCGGAGAAGATGCGGTTAAGGTTCATATTAAAGATTTACGCAAAAAACTTAGAGCAGCAGGCGCTCCACCGGATTTGATTCAAACGGTTTATGGTATCGGGTATCGGCTGAAGCAAAATTAGCCAGGGGAAAGACGTATGGTCAGAGAAGATCAGGGAAATCAGGGACATAAAAAACCGTATAAATTTTTACCAAAATTGGGTATCAAAACCAGGTTCCCTATAAGCAAAGCAAAGGGTCAAAATCCAAAACTCAGTCAGGGCGGGTTTCGCACAAACGTTACCCTCAATAGCCAAAAGAAAATCCCTAAACCCGCTTCTACATACTCAAAACCCTGCCCTCTTTCCGAAGTAAAGCGTCAAAACTCTGTCAGCCCCCAGTTTAAATCCTTGCGCTGGCGTCTGTTGGGTTCCTACCTGATGGTTATGGTGGCAATTCGGGTCATATCCAATGGTGTAGTCTATGAATTTTTTGCCCATAGTCTCTATCAGCAATTAGATAACCGTCTGCTCAATTTAGCCCAAGCGGCGGCTCATAGTTTAGTGGCGATTAAGCAGGATAAAGATGCCGTTGATCAACCTGCTTATCGCCCTTTAGACGGAGATGGTGATCTCGACATTCCCTGGCAAAATCTGAGTAAACCGGATCAAAGTGTGGAGTGGTTTGGGGCGGATCAGCAACGGTTAGCTATCTCTGGCACACTTTCGCCCACTTTTCTCCTACAAGAAGGGTTCCAGACAGGTGAACAAGGGCAGATTCGTACCCTAACGATTCCCGCATACAGTTACCGCCAAGGAGAACGACAACTCGAAGGTTATGTTCGCGCCAGTGAATCTACAGAGTCTGTGGAAGCTGTCCTCAGCCAGTTACGTTGGGGATCTGGGGTAGCCGGTATCCTGGCTTTTGGATTGATGGGGGTGGGCGGTATGTGGCTGACTCGGCAGTCGATGCAGCCGATTGAGCAGAGTTTTCAGCAACTTAAACAGTTTACAGCCGATGCGTCTCACGAGTTACGCAGCCCCCTGACGGCGATTAAGGCGTCAGTGGAGGTGATGCAGACTCATCCCGAACGGATTCATCCGGCGGATGTGGAAAAATTGGCTGCGATCGCGTCGGCGACTAGCCAGATGAGTCGTTTGGTGGAGGATCTCCTGTTACTCGCCCGAACCGATGCGACAACCGCCGCACCAACCCGCGAATGGATGGTGATTCCCCTTGACGAACTTTTGGAGGATGTTGAGGAGCGTCTCGAACCCAACGCTGAAGCCCAAGACATTACCCTGAAATGCTTACTACAACCTGATGTTTTTGTCAAGGGAGATGCTTCTCAACTTTTTCGTGTATTTTGTAATCTGCTTGAAAACGCTCTGCAATACACTCCATCCGGGGGTACAGTTACCCTGTCGATGAGCACAGATGAAACCTTGGTGGTTGTCAGTGTGGAGGATACAGGGATTGGTATCGATCCAGAACATTTGCCGTTTATTTTTGATCGCCTGTGGCGAGCCGATAAAGCCCGAACTCAGCGCCAGGAAGGTTCAGGGTTAGGTTTAGCGATCGCTCAAGCCGTTGCTCAACAACATGGTGGAGACATTACGGTGACGAGTGAGTTAGGAGTTGGCAGTTGTTTTCAGGTGTATCTGCCCATAGTTTCTTAGGGGTAGATAGCCGTAGGGGCATGGCACTGCCGTGTCCCTACTGGTGGTGTGACTTTTTTTTGACAAAACTGTGGTATCCACCCGAGTTCTTTACCTTTTCCACTTAAAGTCTTAACTATAGCCGGAAACAGTGATGGCTAACATCAGAATTCTCAAGCAATGGAGGAGGGGATGCCCATGATACGCACGTTTCGTAAATACCACCGCCTAATCGCGATCGCTGCCTGTCTCCCGTTAATTATAACCGTGATTACTGGCATGGGTTACACCATTTTTGATGAATGGTTTCATCAAGACGAGATCGCTAGGTTTCTAATGCAACTGCATACTCTGAAAATTTTGGGTTTAGAAACCATCTATCCGCTGCTGAATGGTTTGGGATTAGTGGGGTTGTTAGTTACAGGGTTAAGCATGACAGGTTTATTTAAGAAACGTCCGTCTATTCAAAAAACAGGCAACCACTAAAATCCTGATCAGGTTCCCACTTACAACTTAAAAAGAGAAAACTATTTAATAATGAGGAGAGTGCAACGATGAGTCATCTACTTAAAAAAACAGCTACGTTTGTATCAATTTTAGGTCTGGGAGTGTTCGCATTAGTCGGTTGTACTCAGCCAACCCCAACCGCTACGGTTGAACCGTCAACATCGGTGACAACCCAAGAGGTTTCTCAGGAAACATCCAGCCCAGATGGAGTGACATTGAAAAACCTCCAAGCTGCCTATAATGGTGAATCCAATGCTCATACTCGTTATCTAGCCTTTGCCAAAAAAGCAGAAACAGAGGGCTATCAACAAGTTGCCCGTCTCTTCCAAGCGGCTGCCCAAGCTGAGGCAATACATGCAGCTAATCACGCGGCTGTAATTCGCAAACTTGGTGCTAAACCGGAAGCAACGATTGAAACTCCAGAGGTTAAATCCACTCGAGAAAATCTGGAAGAAGCCATTAACGGAGAATCTTATGAGCGGGATACCATGTATCCGGAGTTCATTGAGCAGGCTAAGCAAAAAGGCAATCAAGAGGCAGTTCAAACCTTTACTTATGCCGTACAAGCTGAAACTGAACATGCTAAATACTACACTCAAGCCAAAGACAACCTCGAAGACTGGAAAGACGCTAAAATGGTGTTCTATGTTTGTCCTGAATGCGGATTTACCACCAATAATTTAAACTTTGAAAATTGCCCAGAATGTGGCACGGCAAAAAATTTGTTTGGAGAGGTTGTTTAGGGTGATGATTGCAAACGAATAGTTGAAAAAATTCAATTGATCAACCGGATCAAGTATATTGGTAGAGGCGCAAAGATTACGCATCTACACTAGGCTGTACCTTACACCCTTGGGAAGGGCTATCGTCAAGACGTTTTAACCTATGAATCGCCGAGAATTTATAACTTGGGTTGGTATTGGTGGTATCGCCAGTTACTTGCCCGTCGCCATTGTTGCTTGTTCGCCCAAAACAGATGAATCAACCTCTGCGGCTAATCCCACTCGTGCGGATGGATTTGAGTCTGTTGGTGCAGTCGCTCAATTGGATCAAAACGGTGAAATCCTCAACGAACAATTTTCCATCGGTTCAATCTTGGTGGTGCGTGATCCCGGCGACTCGAACAGGATTATAGCGGTCAATCCTACCTGTACTCACACGGGTTGTACAGTAAAGTGGCAAGCAGATCAAACGGAATTTGTATGTCCCTGCCATGATTCTAAATTCACGATCAATGGCGAAGTCATTCAAGGACCGGCTAAAGATTCCTTGGCAGGTTATGATGTGAAGCAAGAAGATGATTTAATTCTGGTCAAAGCTGGTTAAAACAAACTTACACACAAACGCAACTTATGGTGAGGGCACGATAGTATCGTGCCCCTACGAATGGTAATTTAGATGTCAAGAAAACGTAAGTTCTAGGAGAGACTAAAATGACGTGTCTTTAGACTGGCGATTTATTCCACCCTGCCTGATCCTTCGCTCGTGTCAGGATATTTGAAGTAAGGGTTCTTGCCGATTTAGCTAACCGAAACCTCCATCAGTTCTTTGAGCAAGGAATTGCTATCTTGAGTCATTGACGGTTCTGGATGCTTGGCGATAATCATGGGAGTGTCTCCCATTTCACTATCCGGGATAGCTTGGAGAAGGTAAACCTGTTCCGGGTTGACATTGGCAATCACCTGGGGTGAATGAGTCGCCACAATAAACTGACAGTTGGGGAAAGTTCGAGTCAGTGCTGGCACAATCTCGTGTTGCCATTTAGGATGCAGGTGGAGTTCAATCTCATCAATCAGAACCACACCACTCCCTTCTAGGGGATTCGCTAACCCCGGATTCGCGATCGCTAACCGTTTGGCTAAATCGGCGGCGAGTGCGAGCAAGCCTTTTTCACCTTCTGATAGCTGATTAACAACTAATTCTCGACCTTGTTTTGTCACCGTCATCCGTAAGGGGGCGCGTCGCACCCGCAAGTTAGCAAAACCGGGCAACAGAGAGGATATCGCTTGTCTGATGGCTTCTAAGAGGCGATCGCGGTGTTCAGGATTATCTCGACGCCATTCGTTTTCTAGATCTTCAAGATCCTTAAACCACTCGAAAAAGCTGCTAAAGTTAATCGACACACCGATTAGGGCTTGGTCATAAATCACCAGTTGGTTTGACCAATGGTATTTCGTCGGTTCTTGGGTAACCTTGTCGCAAAACTGGCGGTTGACGGGATAGTAAACCACTACGGGTAAATTCACATTCAGATTGTTTTGCAACTGATTCTTAATTCGCAAACAAATTCCTTCTAACTCTCGAATATGCCCACCCCGGGGTCGTCCCTTGGTATTGGATAACGAGAGAAACCAACTGATCTGCCGTTCCCTTAGGGAAATCGTGATCTCATTTTTTGTGTGATGGGCGCCATTGGCGATATCTCCCTGACTAAAAAAATGTCGCGGAATTTTCCGTTCTTCAGTAATGTCCTGTTCATTAATAAAATGTCCCGTTCCAATCGGATCTTGAAGTTCCGCCACAAAATGGGAAAGTAGGAGTGCGATACAGTCGAGAATACTGGATTTTCCCGTTCCGTTGATCCCCACCAAGACTGTTGGTTCAGTCTCCTGGAACTCCAGCGTCAGATCGCCGATGCCACGGAACGAGTTGATTTTCAGGCGCTTGACTTTCATGGCTTATAGTAGGCTGATGGCAATAAAATGACACCGATATGAAAAGCAGCAATTGTTATCGATACTGCTGATGATAATCTGATCGGCTGAGCTTGTCCGGCATAAGCCTCACACAATTGAGCAAGGAACTCCTTTTTTTACCTTAGAAAGACGTACCCTGACACATCTAGAACATGAATGCGTAATGTCTGAGGCATCGCTAACTGGGGTTACGCTAGCCGGCTCCGACGCTTAGGGAGCAATCAAGAGTGAAGCTTCCCAGAAATAAACGCGATCGCAATATTGAAATCTGCTTGTACAGACAGCTTCCAGGGAAAGATTTTGCGTGTTGGTCACATCCAGCGATACGAAAGCGGGTTCTCCTCCAGGTGAAACGGTTCGAGATTCAGCCCTTACTCCATCTATATACACATTAACAAGAACGCTGGGACTACCTTGGTCGTTATCGCGCATGCCAAACCCTAATTGCAGCCTCTCAAATGTGACATTCTCCTGATTGGGTTGCAGCCTACAGGTCAATGATGCCTGAGTATCGCCTGGACCCATATAAAATCGCGATGGGTAAACCGCTTTATTGACGACAACGTTTTCACTTCGACGTCTCCAGTTGCCAATACCCGCATCCACACAATTGAGCCTCAGCAGGGAGGTTGAGCGTTCTTGCGCTTGTACAATTTGCTGACTTTGGGCAGTTAACGCCACAAATAGGAGTCCACTGGCAATGATTTTCTGAATCAGTTTGCTTTTCATCATTTGATAGATTACCCACACCAACAGGCGTCAATACTACATCATCCCATGGGCTGAGGTTCATGCTTCACCAGATGGAATCACCCCTTGATCAAAGATTTGACCCTTTGTATCAATACCACGAACTAGGATGCGATCGCGATACACCTCGTAAGCGGCAAAACTTAGCTTTGAGGCGGAATGGGCAGTCCATGGCGAACGCCCGACAGCACGAACTCCAGCACCAGCACCACAAGTTAAATAGGTTGTCCCATTAATCGGAAAAGTACGCTCGTAGTTGTGGTCATGACCATTAATATAGAGTTGCACGCCGTATTTTTGAAACAGGGGAGTCAGGGTTTCAATAAACCTTTGATTCAATCCGTAGTGACCCGATGAATAAATTTGATTATGTCCAAAGACAATCTTCCAGGGTGCATCGCTGCGGCGGAGTTCCTGTTCTAACCACGGTAACTGACGCTGCCAATCCGCATTAGCGTTTGTATCCATCGCCCAAAATTGGACTGATCCCCGCCGAAAGGTATAGTATCGTCCCTGCATGTTGAAACCTGGATACCGGACTTGGGGATCACCATTGGCGGTGCGGATGTCATGGTTTCCCAGACAAGCGTGAAATTTCACTCCATTTTCCAGTAAGGCTTGATAGGGTTTTTCAAAGACTGCCTCTATCTTTTCAATCTCGCCATTGTTATAAATATTGTCACCCGCCAGAATCACTAACTGGTATGGATTCTGTTGATAATAAGCAGTCATTGCCTCTGCCACAGCATATTGTCCGGCTGCACCTGTACCTGTATCAGCAACGGAAACAAAGCTTAGCAGAGGTGGATCTGGGAATTGGTTTTGGGTGTCCGTTGAGGGTGTTGACTCAGGAGTCTGGGAATGGGGATCACTCGTCTGAGTCGTTTTACGGGCGTTGAGGTTACTACCAACGGCAATAACACCTAAACAACTGATACCACTCAAAATCAGAAATTGACGGCGTTTGAGGCTCATAGATCTAGAGCAGTCATGCAGACTGAAGACAAGACGGGCAAAAATGCTAAATTTGTGCTGTAGGAACAGCGTTCTGTAAGAAGAATCTAGCGCATTTTATGGCAATTGGCGTTGCTGGGGAGGGAGATTTAAGATGTCAAAGGAGCAGCATAAGCCTCAGACGTCCGTAGAGGCAGATGAATCCACTCAAGAAACTAATACGGCTGAACCCACTCGCCCGTCTAAAATAGTGGATTGGCTCTATCCCAGCTTTGAAACCGTTGAGAATATCTGGGATAGCATTTTGGCAAAAATTCGCTCTGTACTGCCACAGGCGTGGAATCAAAAGCTATCGGATTGGGGATTGACGGGCGCGATCGCGGCTTTTATTGTTGTCATACTGGTAACGACAGTCGCCCTAACCCTAGAGACACCGACACAGTTAGCCAAAGAAGTAAAACCAGAACCCATCTCTACACCTCCAGAATTAGCCGTACCTGAACTTGCACAAACTCCGGCACTTACCCCAGAACAACGCCTGATTACAGCGATTCAAAATCAAGTGGCTGAAATTACGGATCACTATGCTAATGGACTAATTAAATCCATTCAAGCCAACTTTCCGGGTAGTCGTCTGATTGTAACCGTCAGTGACGGCTGGTATGAATTGGAGACACAGGAGCAAGATCAGCTAGCTAGTGAAATTTGGCGTCGCTCGAAAGAATTGGAGTTGAGCAAACTGGAAATCACTAATTCCGATGGAACTCTATTGGCGCGGAGTCCAGTAGTCGGTTCTGGGATAGTAATTTTACAGCCTTAGACATTCGCCCCCTATTCAATACTCCACCAGAGAGAAAAGCCAGGGAAGCCCGTTTGTAGGGGCGGGTTTTACAGATAACATTTTGCCACAAACCCATAACTTAATTAAACCCGCCCTTCTAGGGAAGCAATAGGTAGGTACTTATATCTTTAGGACTTACTCAGCCAATCTACCTAGAGTAGGAGCAATTCATGAATTGCTCCTACATGTAGTGGCTATGCCAATCAAATACTACATCTGGAACATCAAAAGCTGATCAGCGCATGGCTTTCTCAAGCTGGTTGGCAATATTGAATTGAGCCAGACTGGGGGATTCAATCTCAGTTCTGGCTAGTTGTTCTAACTCAATCGCTAGCGATCGCAGGTAGTCTGCTCGTTGGCGCATTCGGGTACTGATTCCCTCTGCACCAGTGGCAAGGCACTCTGGGCAAACATCACTAACATATTCGCCAGATTCCCGATACGCTCTTGCCACCACCTCTAACGGGAAAAAAATGTTACCGCACAAGTTGCAACGGCATTTTTCCTCGAAGTCATTACTCTCAACTTTAATTTGAATGGGCATGGAAGCTGTTCTCCAATATATATATGCAATTGTGGGATAGCTGGAATCCTATCTGGACTTGGCTAAAATGGACAGTTTATTTAATTATTTATTTTATTTTAACAATAAATGTAGTTAATTGTACAGATTATTCCTAATGAAAGAGAGAGGTTTTTTTGTTAGCTTTCCCTGACAATGATCCCGCCTATTTCACACCCAAGGGCTATCATAAAAAAATACTCAGAGTTAAGACCCTGAGTATAAATTGCCAAACAATTTAGTCAACGACGACAAATGAGCGATGACTCTATTGAGGCTTCGCTCGAACCGGAATTGGAGGAATTACAACACGTTTATGTTCCTTCGATTCTCAGCCGATGAACTCTTTGAGAGGTTATTTGATCAAAATGGTGAAGTTTTGCCTTAACCTTCCCACTTAGCTGCCATATGTTCAGCCAAATCGACAACCCGCTGAGAATAACCCCACTCATTGTCATACCAGGCAATGACTTTAACCATATCGCCACCCATAACCATAGTCAGACTTGCATCGACAATGGATGAAGCATCATGTCCCTTGTAGTCTGAGGACACCAACGGCAAGTCGCTGTATTCCAAAATGCCCTTAAGCGAGTTTTCTGACTCTTCTTTGAATACTTTGTTCAACTGCTCAGCAATGGTGCTTTTCTCAACTTGAGCCACCAAATCCACAACCGATACATTCGGGGTAGGTACGCGCATCGCGATCCCATTCAATTTCCCCTGCATATCTGGAATAACTAAAGCCACAGCTTTAGCGGCTCCCGTCGAGGTGGGCACGATATTGATCGCAGCGGCTCTTGCCCGACGCACATCACGGTGGCTGGCGTCCAGAATCCGCTGATCACCTGTGTAACTGTGGGTCGTAGTCATGGTTCCTTTAATGATGCCAAAGTGTTCATGTATTACTTTGACCACAGGAGCCAGACAGTTTGTTGTACAACTGGCATTGCTAACAATGTCATGCTTGCTGTGTTCGTAGTCGTGATGATTGACCCCAACGACGAACGTGCCGATGTCACCGCCTTTCCCTGGAGCCGTAATCAGCACCTTCTTGGCGCCAGCGGCTATATGCTTAGATGCACCATCACTGGTGACAAACACCCCGGTGGATTCGATGATTAGGTCAATACCCCAATCACCCCAAGGCAAGTTCAGGGGGTTGCGATCCGATACGCACTTAATGGTTTTGCCGTTGATGATGAGGGAGTTTTCATCATAGCCGATGTCGGCTTTGAGCGTCCCTAGCATGGAGTCGTATTTGAGCAAATGTGCATTTGTCTTGGGATCAGATGTGTCATTGATGCCCACTAAATCCAACTGACTATTTTCTCTAGTCAGTAAACATCTGGCGAAATTACGTCCGATGCGTCCGAACCCGTTGATCGCTACTCTAATCACTGCGTCTTGCCCTCTGTATTCAAGCTCAGTAAATATACTTTTTATGAACCCAATCATATCGCAAAGCCGGACAAATTCTAAATGCCAATTGCGCCAAGGATCGGGAAACGGGGGACATATAGGTAGCTCTAAGTCTTTCCCCCTAAGGGTTTGGGTCAATTTGAGTCGAGAGTAAGGGGTGTCAGATGTCGGATGTCGGGTGTTGGGTGTTGGGTGTCGGGTGTCGGGTGTTGGGTGTTGGGTGTCGGGTAGCTCCAAGAACCGGAGTTCTATATTCTGCTTAATTTTCCGGAAACCCCAGAATGACGGCTGTTTATTATAAAAAACCGTCTGGAGATAGAAAAACCGACTACAGTACAAACACGGTGGTCAACTCCACCGGAGCAATAACACAATTGATAGCTAGGTGTGTCTGTGGCAAAAAAAATCTGATAAATCCACCCTTTGCTATATCTTGAAAAATCAATTCTTGATATGATAGCGCGTGTTATTGGCACAGTAGGCTTGTGTGGTGTGGTGTGTAAGGAGTTAAGATGCCTAATACTGTTGATCTTAGTGGCAAACCATTCCATTTCATCGGAATTGGTGGAATTGGGATGTCAGCGCTGGCTTACGTTCTAGCCAAACGCAACCTTCCTGTATCTGGGTCTGACATTCGTTCGACGCATATTACTCAGCGGTTGCAATCCGTCGGCGCTCATCTGTTTAGAGACCAGAAGGCAACCAACTTGGAATTTTTTAGAGAAACGAATGTCCCAACTGATCAGGGCGTATCAGCAACGGCTATTGAACCAGAACCCACTCGAAAAACAGTTGCTGTCCCCTCGAAAGTTAGCAAATCTGTTAGGGATGACCATCTTGCCTCCTGCTTACCCCAAGTAATATGTTCGAGTGCGATTAATTCGATCAATTCCGAGTACCAAGCGGCTGTAGAAGGCGGCTACCCGATTTTTCATCGAGCAGACTTACTAGCCGCGTTGATTCAAGATTACCGAAGTATTGCGGTGGCTGGAACTCACGGCAAAACCACAACCAGCAGTTTAATGGGATACTTGCTGCTGAAAACGGGTCTTGATCCAACTATCGTGGTTGGCGGAGAAGTGGATGCTTGGCAAGGGAATGCGCGTCTGGGTCAAAGTCCCTTTCTGGTTGCTGAAGCGGACGAATCGGATGGATCTTTAGCCAAGCTGGCTCCGGAAATTGGCGTGATTACCAATATTGAACTGGATCACCCCGACCATTACCAGAATCTAGACCAGGTCATCGAAACCTTTAAGATTTTTGCCGATCGCTGTCAAACTGTAGTGGGCTGTATTGATTGCCCGACCTTGCGATCGCATTTCACCCCGACAATCAGCTACAGCCTACAACGAACAGCCGGAGCTGACTACAGTGTGGATCAGATCGTTTATCAGGCACCATCCATCACGGCGCGGATTTGGGAAGGGGATCAGGTGTTGGGTACACTGCAACTCAATCTGTTAGGTCAACACAATCTCAGCAACGCCTTAGCTGTGGTCGCCGTGGGGCGATACCTGGGATTAGAGTTTGACGCCATAGCCTCCGCCCTAGCTACCTTTGAAGGTGCCAAACGCCGCTTTGAGGTTCGGGGTCAGTGTAAGGGAATTACGTTTGTCGATGACTACGCTCACCATCCCAGTGAGATCCAGGCAACCTTAGCGGCAGCTCGCTTACAGGTTGAATTATCACGCCGTATTGTTGCCATTTTTCAGCCCCATCGCTATAGTCGCACCTTGACATTTTTGTCAAACTTTGCTAAATCATTTGGCGATGCTGATCTCGTCGTTGTCACAGACATTTACAGCGCAGGGGAACCCAGTGTCGGACAAATTACAGGTGAGCAAGTGCGATCCGCGATCGCGGATCACCATGAGCGGGTGTATTACCAACCAACATTAGATGAAGTCTCCCAACTACTCGCCCAAATCCTGCAACCCGGAGACCTTGCCATCTTTCTCGGTGCGGGAAATTTGAATCAGATTATTCCCCAGGTTATAGAGTCCTACCAGACGGCTACACCTGACCATTCGACTCAATTGAGTCAAACCGTCTAAGATTGGGCTCACTCGGAGCCGCACCTGCTTCGGTGTGTCCACTGCCACTGCCTAAACTCCATCGGCATTCTTTTGACCTGTATTGAATATGACCTTGTCATCCTATTCTCCCCGCGTTGCTAACGCGCCACTATGTCAGGACGATCCTGACAAGCCTAAGCTTTATTTACCTGGCACCGACTGCCTTGTCCGTTCTCAGGTTCCCTTAGCCCGTCTGACGTCCTTTCGTGTGGGGGGTCCAGCCGAGTGGTACGTGGCGCCCCGACGGGTAGACGATCTGTTCGCCAGCTTTGAGTGGGCAGAGTCTCAAGGACTACCCCTAACCTTATTAGGGGCAGGTTCTAATCTACTCGTCAGTGATTGTGGTTTGTCTGGCTTAGTCGTCTGTACTCGTCATCTTCGCTTTACCCACTTTGACCCCAATACAGGTAGAGTGACAGCCGAAGCGGGAGAGCCAATCGCCCGTTTGGCATGGCAGGCGGCTAATCGCGGTTGGCAAGGGTTGGAATGGGCGGTAGGAATTCCGGGAACTGTGGGGGGGGCAGTGGTAATGAATGCTGGTGCCCATCAAACTTGTGCGGCGGATCTGCTGGTGAGTGTGGAAACCGTTTCACCCACTGGAATCGTGGAGCGGCTCACACCTCAAGAGTTGGGCTTTCGCTATCGCACCTCTATCCTACAAGGGGGCAATCGCTTTGTGACTCAGGCAACGTTTCAGTTACAACCGGGCGCTGATCCTAAACAAGTCCGAGCCACAACGACTCACCATTTAAAGCAACGGCGCGATGCTCAACCCTATCACTTACCCAGTTGTGGCAGTGTCTTCCGCAATCCCGAACCCCACGCCGCTGGTTGGCTGATCGAACAATTGGGTTTGAAAGGCTATCAAATTGGCGGCGCTCAAGTGGCTGAACGCCATGCTAACTTTATCTTGAACTGTGGCGGCGCCAAAGCCAGCGATATCTTCCAACTGATTCGTTATGTGCAGCACCAAGTCGAGCAGCATTGGTCGCTCTCCTTAGAGCCAGAAGTGAAAATCTTAGGACGGTTTCAGCCTGTCTAAGGATGTCGCATTGACCGTCTCGGTACTAAGATTAAGACTTAGCAACGATAAACCCGTCCAACTTGAGAGATACTCAATCAGTTATGACCAAAGGACAAGGATTCGGCTTCGGTTTAGGCAAGATGAAGGAACTTGCCGAAGCATTCAAAAAAGCCCAAGAGGTACAACAAGGAGCCAAACAGCTTCAAGAAGAATTGGAGCAAATGGAAATTGAAGGCTCCTCTAGCGATGGTATGGTTAAGGTGTTTATGAGTGGGAATCAGGAACCCCTGCGAGTCGAAATTGCTCCAGACGCGATCGCAAAAGGAGCCGAAGCCCTCTCAGAAACGGTTACAGCCGCCATGAAAGATGCCTATGATAAATCAACCACTACGATGAGGGAACGTATGGAAGAACTTACCAGTGGGCTAAATCTGCCGGGAATGTAACCTCACCTGTAGAACTGGGATTCAACAACCCTAATCTAGCTATCGCTTGAGATTAGGGATTGCCAGAGACAGGACTGGCAACGCAAGAGTTGAATAGACCATTGAGCCGCCAATTGGCATGTACTACCAGATACTTCCCCAGTCTGGGCTATCTACAAACCTACTTGTTATAGGTGCTTGCAGAAAGGACATCTTATTGGCGGTGGTCGAGGGGACAGACAACTTTACACGAAAGGCTTATACCCATGATTCGTGTTCCAGTTTTATCACCGAAAGGTAAACCACTAATGCCAGCTAAAGCTAGCCGTGTTCGGCGGTGGCTAAAAGTTGGTAAAGCTAAAGTCGTACATAACGACTTAGGCATATTCCAAGTCCAATTAGTTGACCCGCCATCGGGGGAGCAAACCCAAAAGATTGTGACTGGAATTGATCCAGGAAAGCTGTTCACCGGCGTTGCCGTTCAATCAGCCAAGGGGACCCTGTTCTTAGCTCACCTTAACTTGCCCTTTAAAAACGTAATCAAACGCATGACCCAACGGGCAATGATGCGGCGCGGTAGACGGGGGCGACGGATTAACCGGAAGTTACCCTTTGATCAACGCAGTCACCGCCAACACCGATTTAATAACCGCAAGGGTCACAAGATACCCCCTAGCATCCAAGCTAATAAACAGTTAGCGCTTAGGGTGACTCAAGAGCTATCGCGAGTCTACCCGTTCCAGGACGTTGTAGTTGAGACTCTCAAAGCTAAGGGTGGCAAAGGTTTCAGTCCGGTGATGGTTGGTCAATGCTGGCAACTAGAGCAGCTAAAGCAGCAAGGGTACACTGTCCACACTCAAGAAGGTTGGCAAACATCCAACCTCAGAAAATACCTCGGTTTACCCAAGTCCAAGAACAAGGCACAAGAGTCACCCACCGCCCATGCTGTTGATGGTATTTGTTTGGCTACTTCCCGGTTTATGCGGTATCGCCAGATTCAAGGTAGAAGCGGTGCATGGTTAGGATCTATTAAGGTGACGCCGTGCCAGTTTGCGGTAATCAGCCGCCCCCCAATTTGTCGGCGTCAACTACACCTGATGATCCCTGCTAAGGGAGGGAAACGGCGCGGCTATGGCGGCACGGTTACTCGCCACAGTGGGTTAAGGAAGGGCGATTATGTCAAAGCGGTTAAAGCAGGTATCACTTATTACGGCTACGTTTCTGGTGACACCAAGACCCAAGTCTCAATTAGTAACGCTAACTGGAAACGATTAGGGCAGTTCACCGCTAAAAAAGTCCAACTGTTGCAGCGAAATACCGGACTGGTGTCAACAGTTGGATTGTCAAACCTAACCGCATTGAGCGGCGCGGTTTGACCTCTATCCCTCTCCATCCTGCTTCGCTGAGGATGGAGTCTCACGAGATACGCGATGATTGCTTATAGAGAACACTGGCTTCCTGAAAATATCCCTGACTGGTTTTGATATTCGCTAAGGCATGAAGAATTGATGCTTTGACTGCTTTATCCTCTAACGGGCATAATTCCAACGATTTTTTAAGATGTTCAACTGCTTGATCAATATCACCCAGAAACTGTTCAGCAACAGCCAAGTTATATAAAATACAATAATCTTCAGCAATTACCAAAGTTTCTTTGCAAATTTTTACGACATCATGCCATCGTCGGTTATAATGATTCCACCAGTTGGCTATAGTCGAGCATGTTTTGACTACAATTTTATTTTCTTGTCCTATAAATGCTAATCGATGAATTTCTAAAATTTTCCCCTCTAATGTGTTATTGAAAATTCTGTAAAACTCGCTTGGAGGATCTAATAAGACAGGAATATTCCCCATCCAAAGGAGTTCCATCCTATCTACTTCTTCCCACCAAAGATGATACAGTATATTAGCCGCGTGCCTGTGCAAATTTTCCGCATCTTCCGGCAACTCCAGAGGCAAAATACGCGGTACTCTTAATGATTCATCAGGACTAACTTCCAACAATCCCAACGCTATCGCCCGATTAATGTATTCATCCACATTATTCAGGGCGGGTTTCGCTTCAGAGTTATCGGTATTTCCAGTAAGTTTGTCCCTAAACCCGCCCCTACAAACGGCAATAAACGCCTCCCTCGGTACGGGTAACTCAAACACCAATCCCCGCGATAACATTTCCCGCATCGGCTGATCTATTTGTTTCAGGAGTTCCTTTGCCAAAACCTTTTCTCTTAACTCCACCGGATCAGCTTCCAAACGTGCCAAAATCTCCGCCACTGTATTCTTTTCCCCCCTATTTAAAGCAAGCTGGGGAGACTCTAAATTCAATAACACCTTATCCAACCATTCCAATAAGCGAGGATTCCCATCCGCCAATCGTTGCGCCTGCTCCTGTAACGCCTCATCTACCTGAGATTCAGAACCAAATGCAGTGAGGCGATTACACTTTTTTTGCAAATCTGCCCCCCGCAGCGAATCCATTTTTTGCTTGTAAAAATACTGTAACTGGCTGGATTCAAAATCGTAACGGCAGGTAATAATTAAGCGATGAGGGGCATAATTATCTTGAATTGCCCAGACTAACGCCTCTAAAACCTCTGCCGCTTCCGGTTGCAGCACATACCCATCATTGCGGGATTCTAGATTCACCTCAAAATCATCTAAGACTAGCAAAAATGGCTTTTCTCCCCCTTGTGAAGGCAGGGCTAGGGGGGGATCTAACAACACTCGAAACACCCGCCGTAGCCGAAACTTCAATTCTTCTCTGTTATCCTGTAACGCTTCCCTTAATTCCCAACTATCTAACGCCGCCGCTAACTTGTTCACTAGACTGGGTTCATCCACTCTCCCCACCCAAACCAATCGTTGAAATTCGGACAGGCGATCGCACAGTCTTGCTGCTAAACTACTCTTACCCAAACCACCCATACCATGAATCAATACCCCAATATCCTCAGATGGCGGTTTCAGCGCCCGTAAACAGTTTTGTAACTGACGACGACGCCCGACAAAACTTTCACGAGTGGGGACTTTTACGGTTCCTGCGGTGTCTAGAAACTGTGTAGCAACAGTTGGTGGCGGTGCAGGGTTGCGCCCACGGGTTCTTACAGGTGTGACTAATGCCCCTGGCAACGTTTCCGCCGCATACAGCCGTAACAAATGCCAATCCCGTGCCTTATTTTTAATCAATTCTTGGTACGTCAGGGCAACGGCTTGTGTTAATGTCTTTCCGGCTGACAGCGCCTGATATAATGCAGCCGCCGCCGTTGTCGCCTCTTGATCTAAAACATTCTGTCCCCAACCCAAAACGGCTGTTACGCCTAAGTTCAGCAATGCCTCAGCCATGGAAGGGATAGCCCCCGATTTCCCGGCTTGCCCTGTGCGACAACCAGAGAGGAATATCAGTTTGGGTAGTCGAAATTGTAGTTCTCTGGCAATATCTTCAGCGCTGGCAAGATAAGGTTCACCTATTTCCGTTTCTGTATAAAAGCGGGGTTCTCCATCAACAAAGGTAGCATGACCTGTCAAATGCAAGACATCAAAATATCCCTCGCCGTAATCACCAACTAAATACCCCAACTCCGACAAACAGCCGCTTTCTTCTACCGTTAGCGATAAAGGTTGACG
The DNA here is from genome assembly GCF_040219735.1 of Coleofasciculus sp. G1-WW12-02. Classification (NCBI taxonomy): domain Bacteria; kingdom Bacillati; phylum Cyanobacteriota; class Cyanophyceae; order Coleofasciculales; family Coleofasciculaceae; genus Coleofasciculus; species Coleofasciculus sp. G1-WW12-02. The sequence goes on from NZ_JAVJRX010000100.1 coordinate 102,026, forward strand.
CGCTGTCGCTTTCAGGATTCGCCCCTCTTCCGCCTCAAAATCCAAGATGGGTGTTATCCCTAACGGTGAGGTTGCCATAAACAGGACATTCAGCGCCCGATTTTGGGGTGCGGCATCAATTTTCAGTTTCCGAGTATTCAATGATACCCAGCGTAGAGGAATAACCGCAGGCAGTTTCTGCACCAGGAAACTATTGCTATCATGCAGCACTTCCCAGGGCAGATGTGCCAGTTGTTCGGCAGCGTTGATGGCTAAAATAATCTCCTCTCGGCGAGATTGATTCAGCAAACGTTGCAGAAAGCGATCGCTCCCATCTAACCAGTTGTATAATTTACGCCCAGTGATGGTATAAACAACCGCTAAACTAACGTAGTAATCTCGTTCGGCTAGCCCAATTAGGTCGGTGATTTCTGCCAGAGGGAGCGATCGCGTCTTATACTGATTGGGATTGTCAAAAAAATAACGCAGTTCTACGTCATTGTCCCCAACGGGTTTGAGGTCAAGGTGAAGGACTTGCACAGTGGTTTAGTCTTCCAAGATTTGCCTAATTTCCTCAATTGTGGCATCTTTCAATAGCAATCGCCGATCCCCTTTAACTAGCAGTACCTTGTCTATTTTTTTCCCAGCTTTGCCTTTTTGGTATTCCTGATACCACTTGCGAATTTGTTCAGCAATGGTGATAGCACCGCCAACAATCCCGACAATCGCGCCAATGGTGGCAATTGTACCTTCTTTATCCGGTTCGTCAGCCGTCTCCCAATGCCCTTCTAATCCGGGATGGGCGAATAAGGCTTCCGTTGCTGCGATCGCGTCTTGTCCTTGAATTTCAAATTGGATATCTGCCATTGACTCTGATAGCAACTCTTACAGCTAAACTTTAGCAGGGATGAGGGCGGGTTTTGTTGTGCAGTTTGAGCTGTATCTCCTAACGTTAATCCCTAAACCCGCCCCTACATTGCACGGCTTCAAAGAAGCTGTTCGGCATTTAAATTTTAATGCCAATAATGGCTCTCATTCTTGTAGTGCGAGCCTGTCAGCTCGCTACTAATACCCAATTTAAATTTACCGCCCTCTACATGATTACGGGTTTTAAACTGAATCGCACTGACTGGTATGCTGGTGGGCAATGCCCACCCTACGGTATATCAAAGGTTTTGGCGATCTCACAAGGCAAATTAGAGAGTGCCATTCATTTTAAACTGCCGTTTCTGCCGTTTCCTCTGATAACTTCACCTCAGGTAATGGTAAATCTTGTGCTGGTATGTCTTCTACCCGTTGTGTCAAGAACGCTGCAATCACCATAAAGACACCGCCAATGACTATGGCTAAGAGGCGATCATTATCCAGAAGATTATCCATCACCCAGCCAAACCCCAAAGACACAGCAATCTGAGGTAACACAATAAAGAAGTTAAAAATGCCCATGAAAATGCCAGTGCGCTTGGGGGGTAAACCGCCAATGAGCATGGAATAAGGCAGGGTCAAAATACTTGCCCAAGCAATACCAACCCCCACCATGGACAGCAATAGCAGATATTGATTGTCCATCACCATCAGCGACATAAAACCTGCCCCACCGCAGAGGAGACAGAAGCTATGGGTGAGTTGGCGACTGGTGGCTTCTGCTATTCTCGGTAATAACACAGAGAAACCAAAACAAACGGCATTATAGAAAGCAATGCAAATTCCTGCCCATTCAATCCCATCGTTATAAAGTAATGATTGCTGATTTGTCGCGCCAAAAATATTCCAGGCGACGGCGGGGGGAAAGTACAGGAAAAAGCAAAACATGCCTAACCAGGTAAAGCACTGCACCCAAGCTAATTGTTTCATCACCGGGGGTATTTCTTTGAACGCGATCGCGGCTTCTCGAATACTATTGATCAAACCCCCTTTTTCCTTTTTTTGCTTCTCAAAAGCTTCTAAGTTTTGCGGCGGATATTCCTCTGTAGAGAGAACTGTCCACAGTACCGTACCAAAGAAAAAGGCAGCACCAATATAAAAGGAGAATTTCACTGTCAGGGGAATCGCCCCTTCATTTCCACTGAGGGAGGGAATATGAAAGAGGTTATTTAAAATCCAGGGTAATGCCGAAGCACTAACAGCGCCTAAGCCAATAAACAGACTTTGCATGGCAAATCCCATCGTCCGTTGGCTTCTTGGCACTAAATCCCCCACAAACGCCCGAAACGGCTCCATGCTGATGTTGACCGATGTATCTAAAATCCACAATAATCCGGCTGCCATCCACAGTGCCGATGAGTGAGGCATCGCAATCAGCGCGATCGAACTCAGAATTGCCCCAATCAAAAAATACGGTCGTCGCCTACCCAGAGCTCCCCAGGTATTATCACTCATATTGCCAATAATCGGCTGCACGATTAACCCCGTCAGGGGGGCGGCTAGCCAAAGAATGGGAATTTGATGGGCATTTGCACCTAGATACTCAAAAATGGCGCTCATATTTGCCATTTGGAGTCCCCAGCCAAATTGAATGCCGAAGAATCCAACGCTCATATTCCAGAGCTGCCAAAAATTTAATGGTTGTTTTTTCATGAATCAGTTGTCTGTCCAACACTAGGCGATCGCTCATCATCACCCGTTCGGGTTGATAACCCTGCATAGCCCGATCGCCTTCTATGATTACCGACTTTCTACAAGGAACATTTAATGTTGACACTCCCCGCTCTTGCATAGACGGGGATTCTGCTGACAGAGTAGGCTGTGGCAAAGCCCACAATCTCACTCTCGCTACGGTCGTCAAACACCGTCTACCCAGTCGGTTTAGGTCAATGCCTAACTTTCTGGCTACTTTTCTTAAAATGTTAGCACTGCCGTTTAAATCGGCATTTACAATCAAACCATCGCTACTACGATACAAGCCACGCTTTATTCGTCTTCCTAGTGCTTTCCACCCGTCTGGTTTTTCACCAAACTTAGGCAGGGAGTCTTAGATGTCAATCGTGCTACAATTATCCTTGTGCGCCAAGCTTTTGTTTTACAAAAATTCGAGGCTGCCATTAAGCCGAACGCGATCGCTTCCCTTACTGCCCCGCGAACCGTTAAGCGGACACTAACAAGCAACGTGCGCCCTTGACCAGGGGATCAGGTTAAGTTATAGAAAAATCTAATCATACCCACTAGAAATTCTAATCATTAAAGCGAAGCGTTAGGTCTAAACTCCCTTAAACTTAAACTTAAGGAGACGAACGGATAACCGGGGGAACCGCATCTACAACTCTTTATCTCCTCCAAAAAATAAAAATAGAGATAAGAGTTCCCATAATAAAGCCCCAGCTATAAAATGCTAAATTTTTTACCGCCAACCCCAAGCACCGGGAGTCAGGCTTCCGATCCTTTTTTCGCGCTCTCGTTGGATATGCTGTGCGTGTTGGGGGAAGATGGTCATTTCAAGCAACTTAATCCCCGATGGGAGGAAATATTAGGCTTTACTCATCAGGAACTTTTAGCACAACCTTGGCTGGAATTGATCCATCCCCAGGATCAACAGTTAACGCTCGCCAAGCTAGAATCCCTGACCCGGAATCAGACTGCACCGATCCGCTTGAAAAATCGCTGTCGTTGTGCTAATGGATATTACAAATCGCTGTTATGGAATGTCTCAATCCACCCCGAAAACAAATTGATCTACGCTGTGGTGCGTGATCAAACCGAATGTAAGCAATCCAAGGAAGCATTACGTGAGAGTGAAGAACGCTTCCGTTGTCTGGTAGAAAATGTCAAAGACTATGCCATTTATATGCTAGACCCAGAGGGACGGGTCATCAGTTGGAATCAGGGCGCTGAACGGATTAATGGTTATCAAGAAGAAGAGATTCTCGGTGAACCTGCGTCTCGGTTTTATTTACCGGAGGATGTTAAAGCAGGTAAACTAGAGCAAGCCCTAAAAATCGCGGCAGAAAACGGTCGGTTTGAGGACGAAAGTTACCGAGTCCGCAAGGATGGATCGATATTTTGGGCAAATGCAGTGATTACAGCATTGTATGACAAAAAAGGGCAATTGCGCGGGTTTACTAAAGTAGTCCGGGACATCACTGAACGCAAACTGGCACAAGAAGCGCTGCAAAATGCTCATGATGACTTAGAAAAACGAGTGGCTGAACGTACCGCTGAACTACTGCAAGTCAATCAGCGACTCAGACGGGAAATTAAGGAACGTAAACAAGTCGAACATCAACGGCGGCGATCGCAAGCCCAGTTGGAACAACAGACTCAGCAACTGCAAGACGCCCTGCAAAAGCTCAAACACACTCAAGCCCAACTCGTTCACTCGGAAAAAATGTCGAGTTTAGGGCAATTAGTTGCGGGAGTTGCTCACGAAATTAACAATCCAGTTAACTTTATCTATGGTAACCTGAATTACGCTGAGCAATACTTTCAGGATATATTAGAGTTAGTTGAGCTTTATCAAGAATCCTTTCCCAAACCCTCAGCCAAAGTTCAAGAGCATATCGAGATCATCGATTTCAATTTTATTACCACGGATCTGCCGAAGTTACTGCATTCGATGAAAGTGGGGGCGGATCGGATCTATCAAATCGTGCGATCGCTGCGGAATTTCTCCCATCTGGATCGCGCCGAGAAAAGCGTGGTGGATATTCATGAAGGGATTGATAATACTCTGTTGATTTTGCAAAGCCGCATCAAAGTCAAAGCAGGGCGAACCTCGATCACTGTTGTCAAAAACTATGGCGACTTACCCTTGATCGACTGCTATGCGGGACAATTGAACCAAGTGTTTATGAATATTCTGTGTAACGCGATCGATGCTTTAGAAGAAGGATTAGACAAAGGTCTATTGGGCGACAGAACTTCATCTAAAAGCCCCACAATTCAGGTTAGTACGCAGGTGATTAACGAAAACTGGATTGCTATTCGGATTGCGGATAATGGTGTCGGTATTCCTGATTGCGTGAAGCAGCGACTGTTTGATCCTTTCTTTACCACCAAACCCGTTGGCAAAGGTACGGGATTAGGCTTGTCTATTAGTTATCAGATTGTGGTAGAAAAGCATGGCGGACATCTCAAATGCTTGTCATCACCGGGTCAGGGAACAGAGTTTATCATAGAAATTCCCATTGAACCTAATCTACAGCAGTATTGTTGCTCAAATCTTTATCAAAATCCGGTAGATTCACAGATTCGAGCATCTCAATCCTCAATTTCTGATTCCTTAAATTCCATGGCATTAAAGTAAGTGAATTATGAGGAACAGTAAACAATAAACAAATGACGTAGCTTGCTTCTCAAGGGAGCGAGTATGACAAATGACGATCTACGACGATCTACTTAGATGATCTTAAACTCTTTGAGTGCAGGCAAAAAGTTTCGGTTTTCATGACTAGGGCGCGTCAGTTTAATTAGGGCAAAGCGCTGGGCGGGAGTTAGGGCTTCCCACTGCTCAAGCGTGAGGGAAACATCAAATTCTTGGGCTTTAGTTTGAACATCGGATGGAATTGTCGCTGCTTCCATCCAAGCTGGATTGGGTTCGATAGCAAGTTCTGAAGCGGGTTGACCTGTATAGTTTGTTACCAAGTCTTGTAAGTACTGCCGATAGACTTGGCTTTCGGGGGCTGTGGTTGCGGGCATTTCCACTAACGTCTGACGTTCTTGCTGGGTAAATTGATGCCAGTGGGCTAATTTAAGTTTAACGCCACAGGTGTCTAATTTCATTCGCACCTGCATAGGGATGCAGCGTAAGGAATCGACGAAATCTTTTTCAAATTGGAAGAAGTGAGTCATAGTAGGGGAGAAGCTTATGCGCCCAGATTGTTCAGCTTTACGGCTAAATTTTACTCGCAAATGCTTCGCCCAGTCAAACGTCAAACGTCAAAATGGATTTATCTGGTGGGATAACCGATAATCTATCCACCAAACCCGTCCTTAATCACCCCTACTACCTCAACTAGAAAAGCCGTTTTACTAATGATTGTTTCTCGGTGCGGTGCGGCGAATAAGCCAATAACTAATGGAGAGTGATAGAATAGCTAGGGCTAAACCAATAATTTCGATACCTTCTGTTTTTTCGAGGTTGAGAATGATAATTTTACGGGCGACAGCAATTAGGGAAGTGACGATAACGAGTTCAACTTGAACAACGTGCTTGCGGAGATAGGCAGTAATATTTTCTAGAATTTCCAGCGCAATCAGAATATTTAAGAATAGCCCAAAAACTTCAAACAAGCTTTCATTAAAGAAACCCACTGGTTCAACCAGCAGTTGTTTGGAGAGAACGATAATCAAATCGAACATTGCCACCAAGATGACGGCAATCATCACCAGAGACAAAATCTTGGAGACAATGCCCTCAACCTGTTCAATGGCGCCCAGAAATGTGTTGTCCCTACAATTATCTTTCAAGAGAAGGAGTAATTTTTTTAATCGCTGCATTTTTCTCTAGGAGTCACCCTGCCAAAACCATAATATCATTGATGGAGTAGTACAAGACGATTCTAAGCTGTTCGACATTTAAACCTTAATGTCAACAACTGCTCTCATCGTTGTCATGCTAGCATCTTGCTCGCTACCCATTTCCAATTTCTATCATGTCCGGTCAAACACCCCGAATAAAAGCGTCTGAAACCCTTGTTATTAAAGCATTGTAATTACGGGGAATCGTCAGGACATGATATTACAGCGATTTTCAAGTTAGTAGACTACAGCCCATAATTGAGCACAGAAGTAACGTGCCAAAAATAAATCTGGGGACTCTACATGAGCAAAGTATTTTTTAGCTAAAGTTCTTTCAGCTTGGCATCTAAATCAAAGGGTTGTCCATAATCCCAAATTTTCATATCTAAACGATGATTGGATACAGTGATTTCCAATTCAACAGGAGTCGATTTTGATAAGCCTTTGTGGGCGTGACGAACAACATTGGTAAACGCCTCGACTAGGGCAATTTGACCTAACTGCCAAACTTGTTGGGGAATGGGTAAATGCTGGATCTGTCCATACCAATCTAAAATTTGCTCTACGGCATTGAGGTCGCTATTGACAGTAAGCTTGAGGTTCCGATAACGAGACTTGATTCGTTTTTTTCTAAAGTAATTTCCCAGAATCAACGTCAGCCGCCTGCAAAAACAAAGTAACCTGGCGAACAGATTTTTCTGGTGGCATTTCGGTAATATTTTAACGGGTTCTTGTTCATAGACTTTGCTGATAAACAAACAATTTTTATTGTCTTGGGTGCGGGTATACCTGATATCGTCGGCGATCTGGGAAATGATTTTTATGCCCATTCCGCCTTCAGGGAGTTGCTCTATGGTATTTGGCATAAGAAAAGTCCCCTCATGGAAAGAAACTATTTTTTAGTATCCAGGATTTGTAGGTAGTGCATTGTGATAGATAGATTGACAGTAACGTGATAATTTCCGTTGGTCTGAGTAATTAGCTGCACACCACTAATGTAACTTGAATCACATTAATACGGTTAATGGCATCAAGTTCGCTCATTTTCTCTCTTGTTAGTGTTTCAGTCGCATCGATGACTGAACTTATTGTCCAGAGTAGCTTTTAGACTCAGGACAAGAGGGTAGAAGTAACAGACCCACTAAAATTTCCCTTGCCGCCCCTGTCTGTCTTGTTTAGAGGTGTTTGGAGGCGGTTGGTATGATGCAGGAGTAGCCTCTATGTGAAAGTTAGAGTAATAACCTTAATATATTCTAAATGATCTATGCGATCGCGCCCAGTAATTGGTCTAATTATAAATTGAGCGGTTGAGACAAGCGGGGGAAACGCTACTGCCTTTCGAGGGTGCGGTTCACCCCTTTACTCTTGAGTGTCGATACCCTGACACCGAGGGGGTTCTGGATTAGTCACGCTGTCAGCATCGCGTTGTTTCATCTTTCGGTTCGTCTTAATATAGTCCTCCAGCCAATTGCAACCGTATATCAGTAGTTCATCTAATTGATCTAATTTGTGGAGTTCTTTTAAATCCCACAAAATTATAGTATTGTCCGCACTGGCTAATGCTAAGGTTTGACCATCAGGAGAAAAACTCACGCCTCTAATTCCATCCCGATGTCCGGTCAGAGTTCTGATGAAAGTCCCATCCAGGTTCCAGAGTTTCACGGTTTTATCATCACTGGCTGTGGCGATGGTTTGACCATCCGGTGAGAAAGTGACGCTACGAACCTGATCCTGATGTCCTTCAAGCGTCTTAATTAGTTCTCCTTCTATTGTCCAAAGTTTCGCCGTATTGTCCTCACTGGCTGTAGCGATGATTTGACCATCTGGTGAGAATGCCACACTCCGAACCCAACTTTTGTGTCCGTTATCTCCTGTGAGTGTCCTAATCAAGCTGCCATCAGGCTTCCAGAGATTTACAGTTGTGTCATCACTGGCTGAGGCAATAATTTGACCATCGGGACTAAACGTCACATCCCTTACCCAGTCGCGATGATCTTTGAGTAAGGTTTTTCGCCACACACCGTCGAATCTCCAGAGTGTAACAGTATTATCTCGACTGGCTGTAGCAATCGTCTTGCCGTCGGGAGAGAAACTGACACCAAATACTTGATCAGGATGCCATAGAGTCCATTGAAGTTTACCATCGCCCGTCCAAAGTTTCACGGTTTGGTCATAACTTGCGGTGGCGATGGTTTGACCATCTCGGGAAAAACTCACATCTAAAACCTCTTTAGTGTGGTTTTTGGGAAGTTCTCGCAGTCTATAGTTTGGTGTATTACTTCCATCGGTTGAAGAATCCTTTTCCCATAGTTTTACCGTTCCATCTTCACTGGCTGAGGCAATCCTCTGACCATCAGGGCTAAAGCTTACATTCCAGACTTTACCGATATGTCCGTTGAGGGTTTTTTGGAAAATTCTGTCACCCAGTTGCCAGAGTTTTAATGAGTGATCCGCACTGGCTGAGACTAGGCGATTTTCAGATAAAAAACTCACATCATAAACACCATTGCTATGGCCGGTTAGGGTTGTTTGCAATTGCCCATTTTCCACGTTCCATATTTTAACTGTATTATCTTGACTCGCTGTCGCCAGGGTTTTACCATTGGGGCTAAAACTGAGGCTTGATACTGAATCTCTATGCCCCTTAAGGCTTCTCACAAAGTCATCCTCAAGTGACCAAAGTTTAACTGTGCCATCCCGACTGGCTGTGGCAATTATTTGACCATCAGGGCTGAAAGTGACTGCCCAAACTATATCTGAATGTTCTTTAAATTTCCTATTAGGAATGGTTTCAAATTTTCCCTCAGCCGTGCGTTGCCAGAGTTTCACGGTATTATCCCGACTCGCTGTGGCTATAACCTTACCATTGGGGGAAAAACTGACGCTATTAACACCGTTTTCATGACCTTCAAGTGTTTGAATCCAGCGACCTTCTAAGTCCCACAATTTGACAGTATTGTCTTGACTGGCTGTGGCAACGATTTTGTCGGTGGGGGAAAAGCTGACATGATAGACGCCTTTGTCATGTCCCTTGATAGTTTGGTAGGGGGAGGTTTCAAAGCCACCTTTACCATTCGCTTTCCATAATTTAACTGTATTATCAAAGCTAGCTGTAGCTAGTATCTGACCGTCTGGTGAAAAACTCACGCCCAATACTCTATCAGAATGGGCTTTAATTGGCGGCATTAATAATGTTCCATTTGGCTTCCATAGTCTTACAGTTCCGTCATAACTGGCTGAGGCAATGGTTTGACCGTCCTTTGAGACACTTATATCCCAAATAAGACCTTCGTGTCCTTCTAAGCGATTACGTTCTTCTAACCAGAAAATAGACTGTTGTAGTGCGGCTACAACTTGAGAATAAATTTGCTTATTGGTAAGTAACTTACTTTTTTGCCTCAATTGGGTCCCAGCATTAATCGCTTCGATTAAAGACTCAAATCGTTGACCTGACACAAATAGGGCTTCTGATGTCTTAATTCTGGCTAAAATTTGGTTTTTTTCTGCTTCTTGCCGATGAGATTCTGATGTTAACCAATTGGATTTTGCTTCTTGCCTACGGACTTCTGCTTCTTGCCAAAGAATTCCTGTTGAAATTGTCAATATAAATAAAGTAATACCTGCGGTTACTGCTGCAAAAACTTGCCGTTTCCGAAATGAAATTAACTTTTCTTGACTCAAAGTATTTTTAATTTCATCTAATAAGTTAATTCCTCTGGGTTTCCGAATAAAATAGGCTAAATAATCATGAACAATTTGATAGCGGATGCCATGAATATCAGCAAGTTTAAAAACTAAACCTGATTTAATAAAAATATCTAAGACCAAACTCAATTGTTGGGAGTCTCCCGCCTTTAATTGGTCAGGTTTGACAGCAAGATCCGCTGCTAAGGCTTTTAACTGTGCCTCCAAATCAGCACGACTTTTGAGGGGGCGAGGTTTTTTCCCTTGGGTGAGTAAGTACAAGACTAATTCAGCCGTTCGTTGATTTTCAGAGCCGCAATCTTTAATCACTTCTGCCAAATAGCGCTGCACCAGTTTATCCTTCGGACCCCGTTCTTGATACTCAACCAGGGTAGTAATTCCTTCCGTTTGCATTTGTGCGCCGACTACTTGCAACTCAATGGGACGCACTTCTCCTGAGCGGCTGGCTAAATCCTCCACGATTGCATCAACCAAAGCGGGTTCCAAAGGAAACTGAGAACCGTCAGTCAAATGTTTAATAACATTCTTGGCGTCTTTCTGTGAAAACTTGCCTAAGTGATAGAGAATATTTTTGTTGAGAATATCATTCTGGATGGCGGCTAGATGGGATAAGTGATTGCCAATGAGCAAATAATGGAGATAATCCTCTCGTATGGAAAGGATAACCTTGACAAAGGGAATATCTAGGCATTTACCAAAAAACTCAAAAAATTCTTGTTTTTGCTCCGATTCGGTGCAAACAAAGAAAAATTCCTCGAACTGGTCAAAAATTAGAACAGTTCGCAGGTTGTGATGTTCATTTTGAGTCAGTTGTTCAATGACAGTAGCTGCTGAATCGGGTATAGCGGATAAGATAGTTCCTCGTTTCTCAAGCGCTTTAAAGAGTGACTTACTCAAATCCTTAACCCAATTCGTATAAACGCGCAGTGGAACGGGCAAGATATCGCGAGTATCAGTACCAAGAGTCTGATACCTCAGAGTTGGCAGTAAACCCGCATTGATCAGGGAACTTTTGCCGACTCCCGATTGACCATAAATCACTGTCAGCTTATGCTGAGGACTGATAATTCTAGCAACCAAGCGTTTGATATCATTTTCTCGACCGGACGCCAAAATCTCTCTAGCTACAGTCTCCCGATGCTCTGATTTCGTGAAGGATAAATTTCTCTGTCGTCGGGATTGTAAACGTCCCGCACCCACAAAGGCTCGGAAATTAAATTGTTGTTCGATGGAGCGCCGACATTGTTTAACGTCAAAGGCTTCGAGATAATGGTGTTGTTGATAGTATAGATTTCGCAACTCATTCAAAATCTGAATATAAAGTAGCGGATTATTTTCCGGTTCAGCTTTTTTGGCTGTTTCTAGAGTTGCGATCGCGTCCTGAACCTCTCCCAACTGCTGCTGCGCTCGTGCTAAGAGTAAAAGATACCAACTCTGATGCTGTGCCTCCGTCGTAGCGTCTGAGAGTTGCAACGCTTTTTCCACGAAAGCCTTTGCCTTGCTTCCATGGTGCTGGTACAATGCTACTTCGGCTAAAAAGCCATAATTTTGAGCTAATAGCGCCGGATTACCATTCTTTTCATGCAAGGGTTGGGCTTTTTTGGCAAGTTTTTGTAACTCATCCCAATTTTCCAAGCGTCGCCATACTTCACCAAGCTGACCAACAAACTTAGCCACTAAATCAAGACGCCCCACCTGCTCAAAACAATCAATGCATTGCTGAAAATAAAACAAGGCTTTGTGCCAATGGCTAGAACTTTTAGGTTTATATAACTCGGCTTTACGGCAATAACATAACCCAATGTGAAACAGTAGCGCTCCCTCTTTTTCTCTTAATGTTGGCGTTTGGGGTGGTGATTCCCAAGCTAATTTTTGCCAAAAGTCAAGGCTATGCTGATAGTATGCCAAGGCTCCATCAATTTCATCCTGGACATAAGCCTCTAGACCCAACACAAAGTCTAGACTAGTTTGCAGCGTTTTTGGTATGTCTCTACCTTGATTTTTTAACTCCTGCACAGCGGCGTTAATTTCCCAACTCAAACCCCTGCCTAAGATAGCATCATTGGCTAAAAATGGGCTTGCACCAAAGTCTAAAACCTTTATAAATAAAGTATTGGCTTTCTGTTGTAGCTCATCGAGCAGCGTTTCCGGCGGGTATTTCAACACCGTGCGCTTCGCCCAACTCTCAATATCTGGAACTAACCGAATCAGCTTCCGCACGATTTCATCATTAACCCAAATCACCAGAGGGAAAGGACAGTTTTTGCGAAATTCTTCCCGTACTTGATTCATTGAAGTGAGCAGGCGATCGAGGTGGTAAACAGATTCCAACCCTACTATCATTAACGCTGATGGTGTTTGGGTTTCCTGTTCCTTTTGAATTGTGGAGTAGAGTCTCTGGGTAGACGCATGAAGCATAAGTTCTGTGATCGGTACAGAGCAGATGTCTTTAAGCTGCTGCATTGATCGCTCTCGCAGGCTAATGTAGTTACAGTGAACCAACATTAAGGAAAATTGCCCCTCAGACATCGCGATCGCCCAGGCAAGTTCTTGAATTGATTTCTGGTTATCGCTCCTCGAAGATGGGTTCATGATTTGAATTCCTCAGCTTCGGCTAAAATTGGATTGATCACAAACCAAGACCCTTGGCGATCGCGATATTCATAGACGAACATACTGCGAATCAGTTGTTCGTATCCCTCATCGCCCGTGACTTTTTTCTCATCAGCCACTCGACGCAATAATGCCCATTCACTCTTATCAACAGCTAACTTCAGAGCATTTTTATAGTCTAAAATTACCTCTTCTAAGCTGTTGCGGGAGATGGGTAATCCCATTTCTTTTTGGATGGCATTATTAAGCAACCGTAGCAAATTGCGGACATGACCCCCACTAATCCGACAGAGGCGATCTAATGTTTCAGGTGTATCAAAAATCTCTGTCATTTGATGGAGACGTTGCTCCGCCTCTAAATCAGGAAACGCTCTGGCTAGCACCATCTGTCGTAGTAGTGCCATTCCTTGTTCGCATTCACTACCATCGCGCAACTGAACCCATACCATGGGTAATACAGTTGGATTCTTAAACCGTTGAGTCAAAGGAGCAAATTCATTAGAGAACCTCAACGCCAAGGGCATGGTATATATTAGATGACAATTTAAACTGCGTAACTGCTCTCCTCGGTCTACAAATAAGTATTCTTGCTGATTACGTCCCCAGGGTTTAGCCGAACTGTCAATTCGGTCAAGATTATCAACAATAACTACTAGCCCTTTTTTACCATCGTCTTTAAGTCTCTTAATTCCAGGTTCGATGAGTTCCGAGTTAATTGCCTCTAATATTCCATTGGTGCGCGGTTCTAAATATCCCCTTAATTTATTCCGAAACTCTGGACTAGCTTTTGCCCTCGCGGTAATCTTGCCAATTAAGGGAGCCACAAACGATAATCCCTCTTCCTTGCTCACTTTAACTTCACCGATTCCAGGAATGCCAACATTAACCGAAAAATCTCCGGCGGTACTAGCCGCCACATTACCCAACCCCGGAACCGAAGTGTCAGCCGTCAGCTCAATTTCGGTTTGCAACAGCTTCGCCACTTGTTTAAGAATAACTTGAGGATTGTGGGAACGGTTCTGTTCAACCCTATCCAAGCTTTCACTCACCCGCGCCGCGATCGCCAGTAAAATATCGCTGACATCCACGTCTGCCATTTCTAAATTGTGAGAGGATTCAAAATAGACAATATGAAATCCTTCTCGCTCTAACTGGGCTTTGAGTTGTAGTAACTCGGTGGATTTACCACAGCCAACGTGTCCAGTAAAGAGTTGGCAAGTCGGTGTATCAGGAGACCAAAATGCAATTTGATTGCTTAATTCTTTGATTACATGTCCCCCGCGCACAGGAGAGAAATCAATATAATAGTTTTGATCCTTAGCGGTATTATCCACAAATAAGGTTTTATCGGGATTAGTGGCTTGGAAAAATTCTCGTAAATCTAATGTCATGCCATACCCATTCTACTAGTGACATTGCTAGCTATTCTCAAACAGAAGCAGCTAACGTACTGTAAATAACAGATACCGTAAATGCAACTTTAAATAACTCTCTAGGACTGTTATACTTCCTGATTCTATTTTAATCGGGAAAATTTGACTTCGGTGTCATGAATATTTATACAATTCTTCATAATAGAGGGATCTTTTGCTTCTAATCAGCTATCTTAAAAAAAAATTAACTGAAAAAATCCTCAGTTTACTCAAGGCATTAATAACGTTTACTGATTTAAATTTTTGTAACGATATCCTCAACCTGGCTTCTGCTGTTGAAGTTTTATGACTGCTAAGTGAGCTGACTCGACTGACGCTCTAGGGGGTAGCCCTTGTCAAAGTTCCTAGTATAGGATAGCGAAGAATGCGCTAAACAATAGAGAACAATGGAAAATTCTGCCTCCATTCATTTGGCGGTCACTGATGAAGCATTGGCAACCTCCGAACCCCAATCCCCCGCCAGTTCAAGGTTATTCATCCCCGAACTCGACTCGAAAAAGCGCTTGAGTGCGGCTTGGATTCCCTTTATCTTCCTGACTATGGCGCTGTTCATTGTTAGCCTAGCCCGTCCCGTTTTAGCACTGCGGAAAGGAACGAGTGGGGCTGAGGTGACCAATCTTCAGAAAACCCTGCAAGCAGAGGGTTACTTTAATGGACCGATTACGGGTTACTATGGACCCTTAACCGAAGCCGCCGTCATCCAATTTCAAAAAGCCAATGGACTCAACCCCGATGGTATCGTGGGGGCGAATACCACCGCCACATTAAAGTCCGACTCAGCCGCACCGACTAATTCGAGTATTGATTCCCAAACACCAACACCCCTAGAGTTGGATTCACCCACGCCAGAACCCGAGAAACCCCTAGTATCCGCCCGACCCAATTTTATTCTCCAGCGAGGCGATCGCAATCCTCAAGTCACCTCTCTACAGCGAAATTTACAAGTGGCTGGCTACTTTAGTGGACCCATTACCGGCTACTACGGCTCAACCACCCAAGACGCCGTGATTCAACTGCAAAAAGCCCACGGATTAACCGTCGATGGTATTGCCGGTTCTCAAACCCGTGCTGCACTTGAATCGAAGCCGATTTCATCCTCCTCACAAACTCCCCCATCTACTGAGGTTACAGAGGATCGAATTGGATTCGCTAATCCTGGTTTAGTCCTCAAGCGAGGGAGTCGCAATTCAGACGTGACGGCGCTACAGAGAAGCTTAAAAGAACAGGGGTATTACGATGGACCGCTCACAGGTTATTATGGCAACTTAACTGAGACAGCCGTGATTCAATTTCAGAAAGCCAAAGGATTAAACGTAGATGGTATGGTGGGTTCTAGCACCAAAGCCGCATTAGAATTGCCATCTCCTGCGGTAACACCATCCCCGATTGAGTCTCCGACTGCACAGTTGAATCAAGACTCGTTCTCTACACCAGAGGAAAACTCTGACGATACTCCCTTTAATCAAGACTCATTCATCGAACCGGAAGAAAATTACGACACGAGTCTCTCGAATCAAGATTCGTTCTCTACACCGACGGAAAATTCTGATAACAGTCCCTTTAATCAGGACTCCTTTACTAACGAAGACAGCGAAAAAAAAAAGGACAATGAGCAACGTCAGTCCAGCCAGATGACGCTCAAACACACCATTTCTGGCAAAATTTCCCCCAAATCCATCGTGCATTCAGGTCGGGGGTTATTTTTTGCCCAGAACATGATGTACAGCCATACGATTACGGTTTACGACCGCCAGTATAACTTAGTCAAAACCATTGCCGATGCCGTAAATTTGCAGAAATACGGGCATTCAAAGGGGAATGGAACCTATAAAGGCTCTCCCGTTGAAGCGGCATTTTCTGATAATGGGCAATATGCTTGGGTGTCTAACTACCAAATGTATGGTTCAGGGTTTAATAAGCCAGGAAGTGATAAATGTGATCCTTCCCAAAAAACAGACAATAGTTTTTTGTATCGCATCAATACTGATAATTTAGAAATTGACCAAGTGATTGAAGTCGGATCTGTGCCTAAATTTGTCGCCACTAGCCCCGATAATCGGTTAGTTCTTGTTAGTAATTGGTGTAGTTGGGATTTAAGCGTTGTCGATAGTCAGCAAAATCAGGAAGTTCGGCGGATTAAATTGGGTCGATATCCCCGGGGAATTGTCGTTGATAGGGCGTCTCAAAAAGCGTATGTGGCGGTGATGGGGTCTTATGATATTGCTGTTGTCGATCTCAACGATTTCTCACTCGACTGGATCAAAAACATTGGTAATTCGCCGCGTCATTTAACCATTGATCCAGCCGATCAGTATCTCTACGCCACCTTAAATGGGGAAGGAACGGTGGCTAAAATTGATTTAGCTACAGGTAAAGTTTTACGCAAAGTTGCCACCGGGAATGCACCGCGCAGTATGGATATATCCGATGATGGTCAATTTATGTATGTGGTGAATTACCACTCGAATACGATGAGTAAGGTTCGCACTAGCGACATGTCAATTCAGCAAACGGTGAACACCAAGGCTAATCCTATTGGCATTACCTATGATCCAGAAACGAATCAGGTTTGGGTGGCTTGTTATTCAGGTGCGATTATGGTGTTTCAGGATTAGAAGAAACATGGACAAGGTGAGGTATATGTCTTGAATATTTAAGCGGATATTGCCATCTCTTGTTCTGTTTGAATGGGTAGCATAATCACAAATTCAGTTCCTTTCCCTGGTTCAGAGGTGACTTCAATTTTACCCTGGTGCTTTTTCACAATCTGGTAACAAATTGCTAATCCCATCCCTGTCCCTTTGCCAACAGACTTGGTGGTGAAAAAGGGATCGAATATGCGGTCTTTAATTTCTCCTGGAATCGCTGCACCGTTGTTCCAAATTGCCACGCGAATCCAACGATTATTGATGGTTTCGCTACGAATGACGATTGTCGGGATGGCTTTACCTTGAATGTCTTCTAAAGCATCAATGGCATTGCTGATAATATTGATAAAAACTTGATTAAGTTGAGCCGGGTAACAATCAATTCTTGGTAATTGACTGTACTTTTTGACGATGTTAATATTTGGCTGGATACGATGACCGACAAGCAAGAGGGTGTTCTCTAGTCCGTCATGAATATCTGCCTGTTTCAACTGTGCTTCATCCAGACGACAGAAGTTCCGTAATGATAAGACAACTTCCTGGATTCGTTCAGCCCCCATTTTTAAGGACGACAGCATTTTCGGCATATCGGCGATGAGAAAATCTAAATCCATCGCTTCGCTTTGTTCTTGAATCGCTGCATTAGGCTGAGGATATTCTTGCCGATAAAGTTCTAGTAGGTTCAGTAAGTCATTAATTGATCGCTTAGCATAATCTAGATTACCGTAGATAAAGTTAATTGGATTATTAATTTCATGGGCAATCCCGGCTACCATTTGTCCTAAACTGGACATTTTTTCACTTTGAATCAGTTGGGTTTGGGTTTGTTGGAGTTCTTTAAGCGCTTGGGTCAATTCTTGCGTCCGTTCCTCGACGCGCTGTTCTAAGGTTTGACGCGCTAGTTGCAGTTCTTGAGTTGAGTCATCTACCCACTGGACAAGCTGATTTAGGGATGTGGCTAAGGAACCGACTTCATCGTTGGTGGTAACGGGAGTGCGAATCTCTAGATTGGATTCTTTGACGATCGCACTAGCTACTTGAGTTACTGTTTCGATAGGATACGCGATCGCACGGCTGGTAATAGTGGCTAGGAGTACGGCGATACCGACTGATAGTAGTAAACTAATAACGATGATTTGTAGGCGTAGGGCTTCTGCTTGTGCCAGTTTTTGATCTGCCTGAGACTGTTGCGTTTCAGCTTTAGTTTTGGCATCCTCTACATGGTGGGATAGGTGATCGAATTGAGCCATCACTTGACTGGTAGAGGGGTGATGGAGTGCCTTTAAAAGTTCTTGTTGAATGACAGAAACGTCCTCTGACTTCAAGTTCTCCGATTCACTGATCTGCCAGAGTGATTCAATCACCTGATTGTAGGCGTCTATATTCGCTTCATACTCCTTAACAAGATGATGTAATTCAGCCGTATTAATGTCCAAGTCATGGGGATATGCTTGGATGAACGTATCTAACGAAAAGAGTAGGCGTTTCATCCGCTCCACATCGGCTAAAAACTGAGTCTTTTGGGCGTCAACTTGGCTAGGGTTAACCGATGCAGCCAATAGTGCTTGGGGATGCGATCGCACAGCAAAGGTGGCATTTTCCAGGTTGCTGAGGAGATGCTGCTGCTGATCGGCAACCCGTTCTTGTTGTTGGGCTTGTTCTTGGTAATAATTACCTAGAATTAATCCTCCTGTTGTTCCCAGAATGGATATGCCGATCGCTAAGGCGTAGCCGTAACCAATTTTCTGAGATATGCTGAGGTTGCGAATGCCTTCTTTAATCCAGGTTAAAGGAACAATCTTTGATAAACGCTGGTTTAGATTTAATGGGTTTTGCTGACTCATTAAAGCCTTGTTTTGGGATACGGGGGGATATCGGGAATGGGAAAAAAGCATAAGATAAGCCAATAAGTGAGATAGATTGTGATTTTTTAAGGAAAAATGATTCATGATTTTAGAGAAAGACTTGAATTAAGCCGTTGGTGTCATTGTTGACGATAGGAGTTAAATATGGTGACAATTGGTAGATATAAGTTTAGTTAGTAGCTTTTTATCCTGGTTCATTAACTTCTTACAGCCTCTATCTATTAATTGTAGGAAGAAAATGATGAAATTTTTAACAAGTTTTCATTTAAAATTACCCAAACAAATAAAGTTCTGGTAAAGATTGGAGAGGGAAGTGGTAAAAAGCGATTCTGTTTAAGAGCTATCAATGGATGGAGTGGACTGACAGTAGGAGTTAGAGAGACAATGACAGGGTTATCGAAGACTGAGCGAATCCTAAAGTAATATAAAGATATTTAAGCAAAATAGTCAATGGGTTAAGAAATATTGAAAACTTCCGGATGGGACTGGAAGTAGCCTCGACACCCAGTCTTTTTGGGGGTGAAGGAAGGAAGGAATAGGTAGCACATTACTGCGGTGATTTGGATCATCCTAATTAGGTAAATTATTGGTATGGGTAGCATCTTGCTCCCTGGAATTGATATGAATTTATACCTAAAGAAGGCTGAGATAATTATTTAACCCCTGAAGCCAATTTGTAGTGGTATGGCATACCTAATTTGATGGATTAGCCGCACGCTTTTGTCGTTTCTCCCTCATCCCCTAACCCCCCTTTGAAGGAGCGGGGGGAGCGGGGGGAGCTGGGGGAGCTGGGGGAGCTGGGGGAGCTGGGGGAGCTGGGGGAGCTGGGGGAGCTGGGGGAGCTGGGGGAGCGTCAAAACCTTTGATATACCGTAGGGTGGGCATTGCCCACCAGCCTTAAGGAGCGTGCTATTCATATTAAGTTATGTAAATCGCCCTCAAACCCTTACATAAGACGTAGTTTGCTTCTCACCTACTTACTCTATACCCAGCAAAGGTTCTAGCAGCTTGCGTTCTTCAATGGGTAGGCTAAACAAAACACGCTTATTGCCTTTTGTTTCCTTATAGCGAACAGCAGTATCGAGAAGACGGAGAGGGATTTGGAATTCAGGATAATCACTCGCCAATTCTCGCCACACCTCCAGCCAGGTTTGTGCGGCTTTGTCGCTAACCATTTCTGACATTAGTGTGGGAACGCTTTTCACAAGCCCCTGTCCTAATGTAGAAATAACCTGGTGTTTGTGGTAAAGTTCGATGAGGGTTTTGATGCGCGATCGCCATATCTCCACATTGTTACTGCTGTTGAACAAGATGTGGGTAATTAACTTGGCATCATCTGCATCAGCTTCATTGTCAAGGGTAAAACGTTGGAATGCGTTCTCTAGTGCAGCAATTCCTTCATCCCAGCGATTTAATCCCAAAATGGCAATAGCACGATTCAAGAAAACACAGGAGTTTTGATACCCCAGTTCAATTGCTTTGTCACAGGATACCAAGGCTTCCTCGTAGCGATTCAGGTTATCTAGCAGCCCACCTCGTAGTTTCCAAGCTTGTGCATCATTAGGGTTAAGCTCAATTGCGTGGTCAAAAGATACCAACACTTCCTCATAGCGTTTAAGATTGCTCAAGCACAATCCCCGTTTGCACCAATCCTCTGCTTGACCGCGAATTGTCACCAGTTTCTCGGTTAGTTCTAAAGCAGTAACATAATCTTCCTTCTCAAAACAATTCTCATACTCCTGCAAACAGGCGGCGATGCGAGGATTTTCATCTTCATTGTCCATCGCTTGGAGTGCATAAAGAATATATTCTCGTTCTAGAACAGCATCAGAGGGGAGGGGTTTTAGGCGTTGTTGATACTGGAGATCATCATCTGTTAATCCTAATCGCTGTAACAATTCTTCCTTCGTATACCAAATCCGTAAAAAATCGACAAATAACTGTATCGGTTCCCCCCGTTGCTTCTTCACCTCCAGACAAAAGCGCATCAACGGTTCCCGCATTTCATAAAAAGACTCCCGCCCGATCGCGTCAGATGTGACATACCCTTTCTCTCGCAAATCCTTAAGCTGACTGGATGTGGTTTGATGCGTCAGAAAACAGCGCTGGGCAATTTCTTTGACTGGAACCCCATGGCGGCGATCGCATAAAAATTCCACAATCTTCCGTTGCTGCGGCGACAGAGACGCCATCCGCGCCTGATAATAGGGCGTCAAATCATCCAGCATCCGCATAAACGGTTCCACTAATTTATCCAGAGACTGGCGGGTTAGGAACTCTGAGAAAATCACATAAACCCGGTGATTTCCCCCAGCCAGATGATGAACCGCCTGGATGCGATCGCGTCCCCTTGACTGTCGGATAACTGTATCGCTTCCTCAACCGTTAAATCTTCTAAGTGATCAATGTGGAAAAACCCATAAAACGGAGATTGAGAGCGTGCTATCCTTACCCTATAAGCAGTTGAGCGCCCCTAGCTGGAACTAGAGACGCTCTCGATTGCTTACAAATTCAGTTGAGCGACTGGCTGACACCAGTGACGCTCTTTAATTTGTTTACTCGTCGTTTATGGTCTCGAAAGACCAAAGGATTCTTATGTCCAATAATAACAAAGAACAGGTCATCCTAGTTACAGCGACTTCCCCTGAGCCGCCTCTACCCCCTGAATCCGGGAATATCAGTTCCCTGATGGTGTATGGCGGAATAGCGGTTGCGGTAATTCTGGCAATGGCGTATTTCTCTCAAATTCAGCTTAAGTCAATTGCTGAGTTACTCAAAACGGTAAACAAGCCAAGGAAATAGGTCAAACTGTCTTACTGTTCCCCTCTTGCTCCCCTCTTGCTCCCCTCTCCCAAGGTTGGGAGAGGGGCTGGGGGTGAGGGCTGGCTTGGGAGAGGGGCTGGGGGTGAGGGCTATAGCGTCACCGACAGATGGTGGTTCAACGGTAAAGCCAGCTTGTGCGATCGCGCGCGTAAGACCCAAACGCCGAATATCATGATTTTGCACACTTTGTCAATTTAGTAACAAAAGTTTAATATAGTTACCCTCTACTCTAGAAATAGAGATAAAAAAGAGGGATAGTAATCATGGGTTTAATCAACAACATCGAAGTTCGTCCCTTGGAATCGGTGAAAGGGGGGACAGTCGATTTTTACACCCCCCAATCGAGTGACGAAACCATGCTGGTGCAGATTCCACCTGCTACCATGGAAGACCTATTTGTTCACCGATTTCAAACCGATCAACTTTTAGTGGTGCGGGGAAGTGTTGTGCTGGTGGTGCTAAGAAATCGCCAGTATGAATATATTCCTCTAATTGACACCCAGCCAACAGTGGTAAAAATCCCGCCCGGTATTCTTCATAGTGCAATTAATCTCAGTTCCGAAACTTGTGTGGTAGTGAATGCTGTCTTGCGTCACGGTACACCCCATGAACGGGATTATCAACCGATCAAACCACCGTTCCCTTACGATTTAGAATTAGCTAAAGCTAAGTTAAGAGAAGTTAATTGTTCGGCTAACAGCCAATTATTACCAGTAGGTTAATTAAAAGGTTGCTCAATTCAGCCGGGAATTATTAACAGATTGGATTAAACCATCACAGGTGTTTTCTGAGTCCGAAACTGCGTGACTTTCATCCGCATTGTTGGCGGAGGAGCAACAGTTAAACCTCGACGAGTTGGCTTGAGCGAACGCTGATCTGCCAAGGTTAGTTCACAGCTAGATATAATCTTTGCTAACATCTCCTGGGTAGCAGAACGGACATAAAAATGATATGTCAGTTTTAGCGAAGGAGCTAAACAATCGCTGGGGCTTTCTGTTGCCGACGTTGCTTGAGAACCATTCGCAGGTTGCCAGGAGGCGCGATCGTTAAACCTCGACGCATCGGTTTCACCGGACGATTATCGGTTAGTGCGAGTTCAAATTGTGACAAAATAGTCGCCAGCACCAGCTTCATTTCCAATAGTGCCAATGCTGAACCAATACAGCGGCGGTTACTTCCACCAAAGGGAAAATACTCGTAAGGGGAATATTGCCGTTCTAGAAAACGTTCTGGTTTAAACTGCTTTGGTTCGGGATAGATATCTTCCCGATGATGGACTAAATAAATAGAAGGCATAAATGCTGTACCCGCTTCAAATTGATATCCGATGATTTCCATAGGTGACTTGAGAATCCGAATGAAGGTACTTGGAGCAATGGGATAAATTCGCAGGGTTTCTTGACAGACGGCTGTCAGATAGGGAAGCCGAGAAATTGCCATTGGATCACCCTCTGCATCCAACGTTTCTAATTCCTCAAGCAATTTCTGACGCACATCTGGCAGATAATGAATCCAATACAACGCCCAAACCAGTGCAGAAGCCGTAGTTTCATGACCGGCAATCAGAAGAGTCATTAACTGATCATGTAATTCCTCATCCGTCATCGGCTCACCCGCTTCATCTCGCGCCCATAGGAGTAATGTTAAGATATCTGTGCCAGACCCATCACCTTGCTCCCGACGTTCGCGAATCTCATCAAAAATCAACTGTTTGATCTGCTGCTTTAACTGCAAAAAATGCCCCCATGGACTCCACGAACCCCAATCCTGTCGCAACCAAGGGAAAAACAGCAGAGTGGAACTGAGGGGAGAGTCAAAGGATGCTAGGAGGGTACTCAGCAGATGTCTAAGTTTGATGTAACGTTCTCCGTGATCCAAGCCAAACACGGCTTGTAAAATCACCCGCAGGGTAATCTCTTGGGTATAGGTACGAATGATCAACGGTTGACCCACTGTCCATTCTGCCGTTACCGTTTCCGTAATATCGCAAATAAGCTGACTATACTCTCGCAAGCGATCGCCATGAAAGGGAGGCATCAGCAGGCGGCGTTGGCGCTGATGGGGTTCACCATCTAACATCAGCAGTGAGTTATCCCCGACTAAATAGCGTAATACCCCATTTCCTCGACCCGATTCAAATAACTCTGGATCAGCCGTAAAGATCTCTTTAATTGCCTGGGGATTGCTGACATAGACAAAGGGAGGAGCCTTATCCCCGCCAATTTTGAACATATCTCCATACCGTTGAGCATAATCCTCTAGGTAGTCCAAGGGACGAAAAATCAGCTTAATTATCCGGAAAATTCTGAGAAATCGGGGTGTGCGCGGACCTGTGAGTGGTTTCATGGGGTTTTGCTCTTAGCGGCTACTCTTTTTATCTTGCCTAATTTTTCCCGATACGTTGCTCTAAAATTATCAAATTAAGTTATTCTACTTATATCTTAGGCAACCGCTAGGACAAGTCAAGAGCGGCACCAATGACTCAAACTGTTCAGGCTTCCACTATCCAAATCGATGAATTAGAATCGAGTTTTGGTTTACAAGAAATCGTCGATCATCAATTTTTTCGGGAATGGCAAGATAATTTACCAGAAATTGGTGCATGGGAAAAAGAATCATTAGATAGACTGAAAGCCGGATATCTGAATTTACTCAAGAAACCTCCATTCGCCGAAAATGCGATCAGAATGGCGGTTCTTCATCCCTTGCTATTCATCGCTGGATTTTATCTATCGCCGTTTACTGTAAAACCGGAAAAATCAATCACCATTGCTTTAAACGATGGAGATGGCTTAATTATCGAAGGACGCATTGATGTTTTAGTTTTTAAAGAGCAGTTTTGGTTAATGGTAATTGAAACGAAACGGGCAGGAATTAGTTTAGAAGCGGGAATTGCTCAACTCTTGGCTTATATGCGAGGAACACCTAATCCGGAAAAACCTGTATTTGGTCTGTTAACAAATGGGGGTCATTTCGTGTTTGCCAAATTGGTTCACGGAGAAACCCCTCAGTACGCTTTATCAGATGAGTTTGTGCTGCGCCGACGGGAGAATGAGTTATATCGTGTCTTAATCATCCTGAAACATTTGGCTCAATTAATTTAACCCGTTAGACTGAAATCAGGTATACCTTACCCACCCGACGTAAAATATGATCAGAATTACACTTGAACTTTCATCCGAAGTGGAAGCGAAACTAAGGGAAAGCCTTGTCCGTCATGACGCTACAGAGATGCGCCAATTATTAGCTGAAGCTTTTTCTCCCACAGTGGAAAGGTTGCTAAAGCAAGCATCCGAACCATCACCATCAAATGATGAGTTTGAGTTCATCGCCGATCAGTTAGCGGAGGAATTTGCCGCTTGTGTTGGATCTGATGCACCAATGTTATCTGATTATGCTGTGAGTCGTGCAGGTATTTATTCAAATTGATGTACTTTGAATTAAATATCATAAACCCGATCAATATCTTTTTCTTAATCTAAACCATCAACTTTAATTTTGTCCGACTACTCATTGTTCATTTCAACGTTTTTGGTAAAGGCGATCGCGTCCCTATTTCATACCCCCGCTTTTCAATCAAACGCTCCAACTCTTCCACCCGCTTTTTGGGTGCTGGATGGGTTGACACAAAGGCAAAATTAGCTCCCGGTTTCTCACTCATTCGCTCAAAAAAGTCTGTGGCTCCCGCGACATGTCCGTAAGTGTCATCTAATAACATTAAGCCAAACGCATCCGCTTCCTTTTCCTGAGACTGAGAATACTGCGATCGCGCAATTGTCTCCACCGCCGCCGAAGCGACTGATTGCAAGGCTCCCACGTCCCCAATAAAATAGGCTAAGGCTACCCGTACCACCAAGACTCGTCCTAAACCCCGCAGGTGATCTCGGTGAGCAAAATGACCCAATTCATGGGCTAATACCATCATCAATTCATTCTCAGACTCTGCTTGTTCCAGTAAACCCTGATAAATGACAATAGCATCTCCGGGTAACGCCATAGCATTCACCGTAGACTCTGGCAAATACAGCACCTGATAATCCCGCCTGTTTTGCTGTTCGGCGGGAAGTTCCTGTTCCAAACGATCTAATAATTGGTTCAGGGTATCTTGAGTCGGGGACGGTTTAGCTTGTTTCTCATAAACTGGCACAATTACCGCACCCAATTTTTGCTCCACACTGGGCGGAATCATCCCAATTAAACCATTTACCAGAAGATTTAATAGCCAGAGAACAGCCACAATAAATCCAATAAATAGCCCCAATAAAATTAGGAGTTGGCGATTACCCGGCGGGGGATTGCGATTTATTGGATCATTGGACATAGAAAATTCGTTCGTAGTAAGCGCTTTAGCGCTCTAATTAATGACCATCTTGCTCAAAATCATCCCAATCCTTACCGTAGTCACGCACAGGATATTCAATCCACGCATCTCTCAACCACTGGCGTCCGAAATTTTCTAAATACCAATGAACACTACTTTCACGCCAATCATAAGGAGATTGGCTCAAGCCATGTTTGACTGGATTGTAATGGATATAGTTTAAGGTAGCAAAATAATGTCGCTCTGATCGAATAGCGCGATCGCTATAACGATACCACACCTTACGACTGGTTACATTATCGTCCCGATTCCATTGATAAGAAGTACGACCATGTACTAAGCGAAATAAGCGACTCAACTCATCAAAATTAGTCAGAGGTACCAGGAGATGATAGTGATTTGGCAGAACAACCCAGGCGCGGATTTCCATCCCAGCAGTTACGAACGCATCAAATAGCAAATTGAGTAACTCTTGGCGGCGATATTCATCCTTAACATGGCACTTGTGTTCATAACAAGCTGCTGTTAAGAGATAAAATTCCTTGTCAGTCACAACATGGGGAGGCGCGTGAGGTGGATAACCACGAGACAAACGTTGCTGAACTAATTCAGCTCGTTGTGTGGGAGTTAGTTGGCGATATTCATACATAATATTCTGACTCGTATGTATGTGTATGTATGTAGTCGGCACTTTAGTGCCTAGAAGCGCTTTAGCGCTTACTACTAACTAATTATTACTCTTCGTCGGGCGGAAGGGATTTAAGAAATTAATCAAACTATAGAGTTCTCTCGACTGCACCCACAAACGCCCTTCTCCATTAAACCGACAAACTAATCCTTCCCCCCCTAAAAGTCCCGTTCTTAATCCACGAAACGATAAACCGCCCAACATTTCTACGTTGTAATTTAACGTATCTTCAAATGCCACAATGTAACTGGTATCTACCACATAATCCCCAGCCACGGGAATTTCTATAATCGCCCCATAAGAACTAAACCAAATATCCCCTGTCCCAGTTGCCCGAATTAAAAACAATGATTCGCCACTAAAAAAGCCTTTAAACCCTTGAAACTTGGTATCTATCTCTACCGTGGGACTGGCGGCGACAAATCCAGAGGATTGAATCATTAAGCCATTCCCTTGCAAGTAATAATGACAAATATCTCCCGGTACTCCGGGCGAAACATACAACTCTCCTGATTTGCCTTCAGCGGTAAACTCACTAATAAAAAAAGACTCACCACTCACCATTCGCCCAAGTCCTTTCATTAAGCCACCCTTAGCCCTGGACTTCATTTTTATACAAGTATCCATTGCTGCCATAGCACCGGATTCAACTAAAACCGTTTCATTGGTTTTCAAGTTAAGAACCAAAGAAGCATAAGACGGTGAATGCTCTATTTTATAGGAGATTTGATGACTCATGATAATTTATCCTTGATTTATTTTTCCCACCACTTCAGTCCACTTACAGTTAAGTAAGGGACGATACTGAACTTAAATATTTTACTGTGTTCATCGCGGCGGTAGTTGAGAACCCACCTGATGACCAAAAGCACCAGGATTGTGAGTTTGGCAATAGAGGTTTCCTTGTCCTTTAAATCGACAAACCAGTCCTTCTCCGCCCAAAAAGGCACTCAGCAAACTCGATCCGGCTTTGGTAATATCAAAAGTCAGACTTTTTTCAAAAGCGACAATATGACCAGTGTCCACAACATATTCTCCATTGACAGGCACTTTATAAATTCCGCCAAATGAAGTTAACAACACAACCCCATAGCCGCTAAGACTCAACCAAAAAATGGATTCACCTGAAAACAGAGATTTAAACCCTTGAAAGCCGAGATCAATATCAACTCCTGACTCGCTAGCCAAATAGGATGTCGCCTGAACCACTAACTCTTTACCCTTCATCTCATAGAGGAGAAGATCACCCATAAGTTTAGGGGCGAGAAAGACTTCACCCCCCGCCCTTGGTGAACGGAAAACACTTAAAAATAGCGATTCCCCCGCCACCATTCGTTTGAGTCCGCCCAAAATACCGCCACCCTTTCCCTGGCGCAATGTGGTACTTGTATTAATGGAACCATTCATAGCAATCATGCAGCCAGCTTGCGCCACTAATTCTTCATTAGCGTCCAGAACAACACGCGCGATCGCACTATCTGGTTGATGCAACAGTTCAATATTCATTGTGGAAAAATTTGGAGTTTTATATTAACGCAATTTTGGTTGCAAATAGCTGACTAAACCACTAATACTGCGAGACTGGAGATAAATTTCTCCTGTACCCGTGAGTCGATTAATGAATCCTTCGCCAGAAGTCATTGAACCAAATAAACCGCCCGCCAAGCCAACATTCATGCGAATCGTCGGTTCATAAGCAACTAAATGACCCGTATCGACAATAAAATCACCGTTAACCCGCTTTTTCGTCAATCCACCATAGGCACCAAAAAATACCTTACCCTGACCCTTAACTTGAAGTTTGAATAACCCTTCTCCAGAAAACCAACTCTTCAAACCCGCCCACCGCACACTTAGTTTGACGCCAGAGGTATGGCAAATATAAGCACCGGGTTGAAAGCAAAAGGAACGTCCGCCCAAGTCCACACCAACAATGTCGCCAATGGTGGACTGAGTGAGAACTAAGGTTAAGGGTTGTTGCGTTTTATTATGAAATGTATTAACAAATAACGATTCTCCCCCAAAGAACTTTTTGAGTAAGCCTGAGATAAAACCACCCGAAAACTCCGTCTTCACGGTGAGTCTACCATCCATACTGGTCATCGCACCTGCTTGGGCTGTGATTCTGTCACCGGGATTGAGTGTCAGGAAAATAGCGGCAAATGCTGGCTTGTAGCGAATTTCATAGTCCACTGCCAAATCTCCTACAACGTAGAGATATTATTTAGTTTGACAGTAATGGTGCCAATGTCCAGATTTCTTAAAAAAAATAAACCCTGGTTAAAAAAATATAACGGCAAAGGGATTGGCGTGAGGTATGACCCTTCATCCTTGACATAAGACGGAGGACAGCCGTTAAACGTTTGACCAAAATGTCATTGGGTAAACGCTACTCACTGGCGTATGCATCACGGAGGAGACTGGTGTTTGCACTGGTGTGGGTTGTTGAGGGATTGATGCAGGTTTAAACAAGAACCAAGCCGCAATTAGACCTAACACACCAACGACGGCGGCGATCGCAGCAATCCAGATCAGGGGAGACTTCTGGCGTTTTGCTCCAGGGATTTGGCGCTGCAATCCCAGTAAATCTAGCCATTCCTGTATGGTTTGCGGGCGTTCATCAACCTGTAGCGCCATACCGATGAGGATCACTTCATTGGTGCGATCGCTAATTTGTTCATTGATCTGTTTTGGCGGAATTAATCGCGCTTTAGACAGACAGCGATCCATTGCCGTTGGCGGAATTTCTCCCGTAACTAAAAAGTATAGCGTTGCGGCTAATGAATAAACATCCGTATAAGCTCCTAGGGGAGTTTCTACATTATAAAGCTCTAGGGCATCAAACCCATCGGCTGTATGAGTATCAACCGTTGTTGATGCATCATTACATTCTCGCGCTAAGCCAAAATCAATTAACACGGCTTCTGATTGACCCGTTCGTAACCGAATATTACTTGGCTTTACATCCCGATGGATTAACCCCGCCTCGTGAATCACTTTCAGTGCTTCGCCAATTTGTTGGATATAAAGCAGCGCTTCTGATTCTGGCAAACCTTTTTGGCCATGGCGGGCTAAATCGACACCATCGAGATACTCCATAACCATGCCAACCTGGTGTCCTTCGACCAACGGTTCTTTAACTTGCACCAGATTAGGATGTCGGCATTTTACTAGCTTTACAGCTTCGCACAAAAACGTTTCCTGAAGCTGATCGACTTCCGGTTGGCTGAAGTCGTGGATCAACTGATCACTCAGGGTTTTGATCACCCATTGATTTTTCTTGCGATCGCTAGCCAGATAGGTAACGCTAAATTGTCCGCGTTTTAATTCTTTTTCCAGAATATAATTGTTGCCATGCAACTTCTGTCCAGAAGACCAAGTCATTGCTCAAAATTCATGATACATATCATCGATTTTGGCATAGTCTGAAGAGAATGTGGGATGAATTTCCCAGAACTGAGATTATTGACTAGGCGCAAAATGGTAATTTATTAATCAGAGAATAATCCCGCTCTTTTGGTTTGAGATTGAGGCCGCGATCGCCCTTGTCCTAATTATCCTAGTTTGACAGACTAGCCCTCGCTTATTTAACCACATATAAACGTAAGTTTTTTCGGGCTTCTACATCAAATCTTAATCCCACTTCCATGCCACGGATTGTCTTTACTGACTCCTGAACAGCATCATTAATGCGAATACTTTGAATCCTTGCCAATTGACAGTATGCTTCACCCATAAGAAAAACACTTGTTCCAACTGATAAAGTCGTTTCCTCTACCTTAGCAACTGCCGCTTGGGGTTTCTTCAACCATTCCGTAATTCGACCAATTTCTTGAGCCTGACCTGTTGATGTTTGCTGTTCAATAATTTGACAATTCACCAACTCAGCTAGCGCTTGACACAACGCTTCAACAAAATCACATAATTCTAGCAGTGCATTTGAACTTAATATAGTATCGATGAAAGCACCGTGGGCAGCATCATTTCGATAGTCAATAAGTTCATTGAGTTCTCCTTCTGCTGTATTTTCACTCCCTCTAATTTCTTCAACAAAATACTTAATTTTTCTATGCTTTTCAACCCAGCTCCAAGCCTGGGAAATACCAGCATCAGCGAATAATTTATCTAAAGTATTTTTGCGTAAGTTCTGCTCGTGCAATAGAAATGCATCCGGGAGTAGTTCATACTTTTCTCCAGTACCACTAGCTCCATAAAATAATCCTCGAATAACCTCTTCAACAGAAAGATGTCCAAATCTATTTTTTGTTATATCTAACAGTAACCGGGCTACACCTACTCGATGTGTATTACAAATTCTGTCTCCCAAATCTGCATAAACTGGAAATAAATCTGGCAGGAGTTGTATCCATTCTCGAATTAAGTCTTCAACAAAACGCTCATAAATGGCGTATAACCGCGTTACTACAGCACAATGATCGTAAATTCTCCAGTTTCTAGCTTCTGGGGCATTCTGTGTTAGTTCATCAATGATAGAGTTTGCTTGCGTTCCCCGTTCCTGTGCGATTATACTCTTGATTCCAAAAACATTTTCTCTAAGTCTTTCGTTAACTTGGATAATAGAACGAACAGTAGAAATATTGATCTGTACGGTTTTCAGAAGCTCTTGAAACATCATGACTTATTCGTTGATGACTTGAGCAAGCATATCATCGAATAGTCCCAGTCGTTTCTGAATATCCGCTTTCGTTTTTCCTTTACCTGTTAAAAGTTTATTTTTGTCTTCTTCAAAGAGTTTTTGAGTTGCTTCAATTACTTTTTGTTTTCGAGCAATTAAAACATCCTCACTATCTAAATGATTGCTAAACCCCACCATCACCGCATCATAATAGGCTTTGTAGGGCTGATCTTGAAAGTTCATATTATTGGGTTCAAATTGTTTCGGATTAAATAAATTATCTTCATAAATTTGGTTGACAATAGAAATAGTTCTCACGAATATATCTTTCAAAAAAACAATGTCTTCTTTGGTAAATTTTAGACTTTTAATCATGTATTTATCAAGAAATTCCTCTAATTTTCCATGGAATTGATGATAATTACGCAGAGCAAAAAAGCGAAGAACTAATTCCACCTCTTCCATTTTTTTGTATAAACTGTTTTTCTCAAGTGCTTCCTTGTCGTCAATGGGTATTCCCCAAGATCGGGCAAATATAGGATTTTTAGCGAGTTCGACCAATAGATCGTTAAAATCTCCGGAATATAAACAGTTTCGCACTTCTTGACGACTTAGAGCCACTCCTCCAGTATTAAGGCGTTCAAAAGCAAGCTGTTTTAAGAAAAGTGCTTCTTCGGGGTCAGAGGCTGATTCCGTGATCAGCACTATAGATGAAATAGACCGACGATCAATTCCTGCCTTTATTTTTTCGGGAAGTTGATTATAAGTGCATCCTTCTAGTTCGGGCCAAAGTTCTAAATCTGTCAATTTGAGTTTGTTGTCGTAAAAATCTTGAATGGTAGTGATTCTCTGTTGACCATCCATGACTTCATAGGAGTTATATTCCTTTTCGTACAGAATAATGGGTGGAACAGGAATGTTGATTAGAAATGACTCAATTAGGCGTGATTGCATTTTTTTATTCCAACGGGGTCTACGCTGGAAAAATGGTCTAATCTCCATATAGCCAGGTTTTTTGAGCGCATCGGCAAAACTGGGCAGCTTCTCACGATTCATTTCAGTGAGTATTCTTCTTTCTCGTTTCTCATACTTGGCATTAATCTCATCGTCAGACATTTTCTTGGGATCTTTCTCTGGGTGAGTTTCCCACATTTTTTTTTCGGCTGGCGCAAGTGGCATTAGTGATATGCTCCAAAATGGTGTTTATTATCAATTATAGAGATACTGAAAACTAGGGGGCAGTAACGTAAGCGTGCCGAGCCAGTAGTGGCATGTTAGCGGAGCGTAACTTCTAAGGTTAAATCTTAGTTAATTTTCATAACCCACAACTCAACTAAATATGCCACTCGGCTAACTCTTCCAAGGTAAGGTTTAGCAAATCACACAATATTTTCCTTTGTGCTGGGTATAGCTTGGGAATGTGCCTGCCAGGTTCCCAGTTTTGCACCATTGTTATCATTACATCTAATTCATGAGCTAGTTGCCGTTGCGTCAAATTCAACGATTCTCGTCGTTGTTTTAGCTTTTCTCCCAAATTAGCCATTTTTAAGCGATCGCGTCTTGCCTTTACCTACATTCCTTTCCCAATCAGTTACTCACGTTTGCTGTCTGACTCTTGGGCATCATTAAAACTAGGAAGTTCCTCTAAAGGACATTGTAAGATGCTACATAAAGCCTGTGTCTGACGAATCGTGAGTCGAGGTTCAAATCTGCCAGCTTCCCAGTTGCTGACAGTCTGATCCGTGACGCCTACCGCATCCGCTACCTGTTTCTGAGTTAGTCCCAACCGTTTTCTTAGCTTCATCAGCTTACTCCCTGAACTCATCGCCTCCTGATTGCCTTAACTGTAAATTAATTTATCTAAGTAGACAAAACCCTAAATTTGTTTGTAATATAGGGTCGATGCCGAATGCCCAATTTGTGGTGATGTTTAATCCGGGTCTACCACCAGAGTATCAACCGAACTCACGCTAGCACGTCGGTGGAAAGAGCGCACGGGGCGTGCGCCCCTACGTTTTCCGGGTGTGAAGCTCATCAATAAAATATTCCTCAAATCCTTACATAAACGTAACTTGCTTCTTTTCGGAAGCGAGTATAACAAATGACAAATGACGAATGACGAATGACTTACTCCTTCACAATTTCAAACAAATCCTCAATTAATACATCAAATGTCCGTGCCAACTTCAGCAGCGCCCCAATATCCACCATCGTCATTCCTGGCGATCGCGCGTAGGTTTTGATGGTACTATAGGGAACTCCAGACCGTTCAGCGACATCCAGCAACGTCCAGTTCTCCCTGGCTGCTAGTTCCCTAATCCGCAACCGAACTCGTTCACCTCTTGACATAAAGTTTAAATTTCGTCTACATTAAGCAAATTAAAAGCGATCGCACCTAAGTTTACGAAGCCAAAGAGCGATCGCCGTATCTTATCAAAACACAACCCCATTGTGTGGGGTGCATCTCTTATGTTATCAACACTTCATCTAAAATCAAGAGCCACTCATCCTTTACAACGGTTTGTTACCCCAGAAGCCATTGCTCTGGTGCTCAACCTTCACCCCGACGAGATTTATCGCATTGATTGCTGGCGATATGTAATCCACGTTGTTGGCAAGGGAATCAGTACTTTTGTGAGTTATGCTGATATCCCCCCAATTTTAGGGGTAGACTCGCCCACGCTCAAAGATACCCTCTGTTGGCGCAGGCGCTGGCGCAAGAATCGGTACAAAGCACCGGACTTTTGGGCGACATTTTACCAGCAGAAGTTTCAGCAATCCCTTTCTCTGTCAGAACTGTATCAATGGGGGGAGTTGGTGAACCGGATTCAATTTGGACTGTCTGGCGCAACCCTAGAATGGCTGCGAAGTATATATAAAAAGGAGAGAGAGTCATTCAACTTCTGAAACGAAGCCGGATATGGGATGGGGTTTCAGACGTTCCACCGGAACGTCTCTACATGCACCTGCACCCCGAAAAAGGGGGGGTTTAGTTCAGTTAGGGGTTGTCTGCAAAACGTTATCGGTAAAACCCGCCCCTACAACCCGGCTCCCCTTTGAGTAAGCTACAATTATTAAGAAATCTATATTAAGAGATCTGACCTCTCCCAACTCATTGCCTAACGCCTCTATGACTCTTCCGATTCGCAACGTTGCCATTATTGCCCACGTCGATCACGGCAAAACCACCTTGGTTGACGCCCTACTCAAACAATCCGGTATCTTCCGTGAAGGGGAAGAGGTTCCCGATTGCGTTATGGACTCCAATGATTTGGAGCGAGAGCGGGGAATTACGATTCTGTCTAAAAATACAGCAGTTCACTATAAAGATATCTTAATCAATATTGTTGATACTCCCGGTCACGCCGATTTTGGTGGGGAAGTGGAACGGGTATTGGGTATGGTGGATGGTTGTATCTTAATTGTGGATGCCAATGAAGGACCGATGCCACAAACCCGGTTCGTCCTCAAAAAAGCCTTGGAAAAAGGACTGCGCCCGATTGTGGTGGTGAATAAAATTGACCGTCCTCAAGCTGATCCATACGGTGCTGTGGATAAAGTCCTCGATTTGTTTATTGAGTTGGGGGCGGATGATGATCAGTGTGAGTTTCCTTATCTGTTTGCGTCTGGGTTACAAGGGTACGCTAAAGACGATTTAGATGGCGAAGGGGTGGATATGCAACCCATGTTTGAAGCTATCCTGCGCCATGTCCCGCCGCCTGTGGGTGATGTGAGTAAACCTCTGCAATTGCAAGTTACGACTCTGGATTATTCGGATTATCTGGGTCGAATTGTGATTGGTAGAATCCATAATGGCGTGATTAAAGCGGGTCAGCAAGCGGCTTTGGTAACAGAAAATGGGGAAATTGTCAAGACTAAAATTAGCAAACTCATGGGGTTTGAAGGACTCCATCGGGTTGATTTAGAGGAAGCCTCTGCGGGAAATATTGTCGCCGTGGCGGGGTTTGCGAATGCCAATATTGGTGAGACGATTACCTGTCCTAATGAACCCCAAGCCTTACCTTTAATTAAGGTTGATGAACCGACATTGCAGATGACGTTCTCGGTGAACGATTCGCCGTTTGCGGGTCAGGAAGGGGATTACGTCACATCACGGCAATTGCGCGATCGCTTGATGCGAGAATTAGAGACGAATGTGGCTCTGCGTGTGGATGAAACCGATTCTCCCGATAAATTCTTAGTCTCTGGGCGAGGGGAATTACACCTGGGTATCCTGATTGAAACCATGCGCCGGGAAGGGTATGAGTTTCAGGTGTCTCAGCCGCAAGTGATTTATCGGGAAGTGAAAGGTCAACCCTGCGAACCTTACGAAGTTTTGGCGCTAGACATTCCTGAAGAAGCCGTGGGTAGCTGTATTGAACGGTTGGGACAGCGCAAGGGCGAAATGCAGAATATGCACGTTAGTGGTAATGGTCGCACTCAATTGGAATTTGTGATTCCCGCACGGGGTTTAATTGGCTTCCGGGGTGAATTCATGCGCCTGACTCGTGGTGATGGGATTATGAATCACAGTTTCTTGGATTATCGTCCGCTTTCCGGTGATGTGGAAACCCGCCGGAATGGGGTGATTATTGCCTTTGAGGAAGGGGTAGCGACATTCTATTCCTTGAAAAATGGCGAAGACCGAGGTGTATTCTTTATTACACCGGGGACGCGGGTTTATAAGGGGATGATTGTTGGCGAACACAACCGTCCTCAAGATTTGGATTTGAATGTTTGTAAGACTAAGCAGTTAACCAACCATCGTTCCGCCACCGGGGATGAATTGGTGCAATTGCAAGCGCCAGCCGAGATGAGTTTGGAACGGGCGTTGGAATATATCGGACCCGAAGAGTTGGTGGAAGTCACACCGCAGTCGGTGCGGTTGCGGAAGGTGACGAAGAAGTTAGTCAGGCGTTAACGTAGGGGCGCACGGAGCGTCATTGGTGTCAACTTAAGCTTCGTTGTGCCCATATCATTGCATACCCTATTAAGGAGTCAGACAACTATTTTGGTCGCTGTGCGAGAGAGGCGAGTAAATATTAGTAATACCAAGTTGCAGTCTAAGGTAGAATCTGTCATGCTGAGCAAAACGCAGTGAAACCCTTCACTTCGTTCGAGGGCAGGCTCCGTGACGCGAAGCATCTGCCCAGATTCTGACGCTCGTTCCGACGCTCGTTCCTCGCTACCGCAACGCTTTCGCTATCGCGCAAGCGTCACGCTTCGCTCTTCCTAGACATGATAGAACCCAACTTGGTATAAATATGGACGAAATCATCTTAGGGTAAAGGGGACAAGCTTTTTTACCTCTTAATACAGTGCCGTTTATTTATATCTGACCACTTACAGGTTAACGGGATTTTAGGTCAGATGATATCAACTAACTGCCTATATGGCTAGCTCTTACAATCTGAGTTTTTACTCTTG